>JBKJHR010000243.1:0-3729 GCA_046598695.1 Kapaibacterium sp. (SeqCode) | reverse complement strand
GCCGGATCACTATCCGGCTTTTTTTTTATACTCCTAACATTTTTCGACTATTACTTACCGTCCATCAGGTGTTGCAGGGTTTGCTCCTCGATAGGTGAGTATGCCAGTTGTGAAGATAGGAGAAGGATTATGCCTCTCAATATCCTGGTAATAATGGAAATGAAGAAAGCCATTCGTGCCTTCACGCTTCGAAATAGAATTTTCTATTGCGTCGTGAGGGATGTTGCCTTCAGAAATCATTTCATTAAAAACTGCGGTGTTATAGATTATATGTGAATATACTCCTACACAAAGGAGAATGCCCATTATCAATGTAGCATTCTTTAGCAGCGTATGAACACCGAGAGTAGGAAGCAATGCAAAGCCATTAAGCATCGAGAACAGGACTATCCGCTCACCGGGCAACATATTGCCACTCAGATATGCGGGTAATACAATGATCGTGATGAATGATGTCACGAACAGCCAAAACACGAATGAAAAGTTTTCCCCTCGAATAAACTTATAGACAATGCATGGTATAAACAATGAAATGATAGCGCAGAACAGATAATTCATCCATTCAAGGCTCTGGGGGGTATCTATGACCCACTTGAACTGATGGAAGGGGATAATCGGAGTAAAGAAAATGAGAAGCTTCCATTTCAATTTTGCCCATAAAGGTAACTCGGAAGCAACGGGGTTTACTGAAGTCAGCGTTTTATTCGTCAGATAATGCACAAAAAGAATAAATGCGGGTATGAAGGATATCGCAAAACGATTAATGTCGCGATGCCTCTTCTCATATAGATAAAAGGTGATAAAGTAGAAGCCAAATGTAAAGAGTGCAAAGAAATGACATAGGTATGCGATAGCAAAAGATATAGCCAATGCGTAAATGTTGTTCTCCAAATGTCGTTGCCTGATAGTTACGATGGCATGAAGCACAAATGCAATACCTGTCATAAAGTTTAGGTATGCCGATACAAAATGGAGATTACACGTGAGGAGAAAGGCAATAATATAAATAGAGACTTCGGAGAGAGCTGAGTGATAACGCATATATCTCACACACCCCGAATAGAGTGAGACAGCCAAGAGGAATATGTAGAGCTTTGCAGAAAATATTGTTGTAAAGATTGCTGTGAAGACAGCAAAGATGAATGTGCTAATGACATTCGGTGGAATATATGGCTGAAGAATGAAGTAACCTCCGAAATCATTGCCGTGTAATACTATGCTTGCAAATACCTTTCCTTGATACAATAGGTTCGGCAGGTCTTGAAATGGCAAAGCAGTAAATGCGAACGACAGAATTGCAAAGAGGATGTACGGTATATACTTGAGGGATGTTTTCATGCTTTTTTACCTCCCATTGAATGATGTTGGATTTGCACCTCTATAGGTGAAAAGTCCTGTTGTAAAGACTGATATGGCGCGATTTTTCTGGATGGCATCGTAACAGTCAAGCCTGGAAAATGGCTCACCGCCTTCTTTGTTCTTCAGTTCATTTATTGTTTCTATTGAGGGATATTGCCGATCATCGATCATCATGTTAAAACGAACAAGAATAAGAAAGTTGTAGGTAATAGATGCAAATGCAAGAATAGTCATTCCAATGAATGTAATTTTACGGATCCTCTTATTGAGAACGATGGAGCTAAGAAATGCAATGATCGTAAGAAATAAAAGGATCATGAATCGCTCTGCCGGAAAAAAAAGACCGGCTATCTCATACGGGGAGACAATCAGTATTATGGTGAGAATGATAAGCGTGACTGTGAGGGGATACCAACTTCTTTTTTTAACAATAAAATACAAACTTAATAAGAGACCTACTATTGCTATAGCAGCCACACCGTAATTCAGATACTTCATCACCAATGGTAGCTCTAAGACTCCCTTATATCTGTGAAAGGGAAGAGACGTAACAGAGACAACTGCTATCTTCGCAAAAAACATTTGCACGGGAGTGCTATCAAGGTTATCTGGGTGGAACGTCGTTATGGTTTTGTTCATCCAATAGTGGGCAAAGACAGCTATCGTGGGTAGTGCTGAGAGAATAACATTGCGATAATATACCTTCCTTTCCTCAGGTTGAATATGTACGACGATCAGTATCATGAAGATAGCAAGTGCAAGAAAATGGGAAAGGTAAGATAGAAAGATGAAGGGGATAAGATATATAAATGATCCCAATGTCACACGTTTATAGAGATAGCAAAAACCCGAAAGAGCAAAGCCCAGACCGAATAGAAAACTGACATTGCCGATGATGAAGTGTAGATTAAAGACAAAGTACATTGCAATGACAGTATTGGGAAGGTGCGTCATTCTTGCAAAAAGCTGTAGATAGTGGTTACAGCCAAAATAGATCAGGCACAACGATACGAACAAATAGAGCTTCCCGGCAAGAATGGGATTGAAGATCAACGAGACTAGCCCAATTCCGATAGTAGAAGCGGCATTCGGTGGTATATAGTGATACATCGAGAAATATCCGCCAAAATCATTTCCGTGAAATACGTATTGATTGAAAAGATGCCCTTGATAGAGCCAATCGGGGTAATCTTGCAGTGGCAAAAACTCGAACGTAAATAGATAGAGCGCAATAATTGCGATCGGGATAAAGTGTTTGGAAAGTATGTTGCGGATCATCACTTCTGCAAAATTACCACATTAATTCTTGATGTGGTTGCGTAATCACTATATTTTGAGGGGAAAAACTTTTACCCTCACCTTGTCTGTTAAAACAACCTATATTTTCGTTTTCAATACATTTACAATGCACATACCTCAACGAACACATTATGCAGGGACGCTCCGAGCGGAGCATATCGGAGAAAAGATCGTCATCACGGGCTGGGTTGAATCAAACCGAGACTTAGGCGGCTTGCTTTTTTGCGACGTGCGAGATCGTAGCGGCATCCTTCAATGTATCGTTGAACCCTCTGACGAGACGAAATTCCTCTACGAGGAAGGGAAGCGAATGCGCTCCGAATTCGTCATTCGTGTGGAAGGGGTACTCCGCAAACGATCTAACCCTAACCCCAAAATCGCGACCGGCCAAGTTGAACTTGTTATTAGCTCTTTGACGATTCTCAATGAGTCAGAAGTGCCTCCTTTTGTCATTGAAGAAGATGTAAAGGCGGGTGAGGAGTTGCGATTGAAGTATCGTTACCTTGATCTGCGTCGTCCGAGTATGCAGAAAAATCTGATGACTCGTCATCGGATCACCAAATCCATCCGCGATCATTTCGATATGCGCGGCTTTATTGAGGTGGAGACCCCAATGCTCATGAAGGCGACTCCCGAAGGAGCTAGAGATTTCATTGTGCCGAGCCGCTTGCATCATGGCGAGTTTTATGCACTTCCTCAATCACCTCAGATATATAAGCAGATATTGATGGTTGCAGGGCTGGATAAGTATTTCCAGATCGTCAAATGCTTCCGCGATGAGGATCTTCGTGCAGATAGACAGCCTGAATTTACGCAACTTGACGTAGAGATGAGCTTTCCTGACGAGGAGATGATCTATGATGTTATGGAGAGTTGTCTGCGAAAAGTATGGAGCGATGTTGGATTGACCTTGCAAGAATTTCCGCGCTATTCCTATAAAGAAGTGATGGAGCGTTATGGCTCAGATAAACCCGATCTTCGCTACGAGATCGAGACCGCAACCTTGACGGAGCAAGTACGCGGTAAATCTGAGGTTAAGGTGTTCAACGATGTCCTTGAGAAAAAGCAAGG
>JBKJHR010000237.1:0-3717 GCA_046598695.1 Kapaibacterium sp. (SeqCode) | reverse complement strand
GGCAAAATCCGTCGAATTTGAAAGGAAAAAACAATGAAAAAAGGAATACATCCAGACTATCATGCGATCCAAGTGCACTGCGTGGGTTGCGGTAATGAGTTTATGACACGTTCAACGACCCCAGGCAATGACCTTCGCGTTGATATATGCTATAACTGCCATCCATTCTTCACCGGCAAGCAGAAATTCGTTGATACAGCCGGACGTGTTGAGCGCTTCCAGAAGAAATATGGAAGAACCATCAGCAAAGATAAGGCTACAGCATAACATTTCTTTGTACCTTTGCGTACACGAGTCCTGCCTCCACTTTGAGGCGGGACTCTTTTTTTTGCGGTATATTTGAAGGATGCAAGAGAAACTCAACATCGTCATTTTCGAGGATCAGATCGCACGAAGCCGCGTATTTAAGCCTCTTACCTATAATCGGAGCGTTGCCGAACTACGCTCGGGGATGTACTCCCTCGTCAAGAGGCTTTCCCACCATAACCTCTATCTCCACTGCGAGCCACATCTCGCTCCCCTTCTGCGCGAACGATACCCTGAGCATAAGGTCAATGATGTCCCCGATGATAACAACATCATCCTCATCAATGCACGCTGTACGGAGCCGGAATTGGCATTGCGAGAACTTGAGGCGATAGATAAGGATCATATTCATCTGGCAAACCCCGATGGTGATATCGTTATCAATCGTACACGAACAGGGCTTCCCGAAGCAAAGAAAGAAATGTTCAGAAATGGAGATGTGGCGGAGTTCAAACCGATGGGAGAAAGCACCGTTCGGCTCAGGACTTCACTATGGGAGATGATCCATCACAACCCGAATCAGATCGAAACGGACATCGCAAATCTAGACAAGTCTCATTATCTATCCGCTGATAAATTTCTGGGTGTCTTCGCGATTCATCCTGAAAAGATATTCATTGCTAAGACTGCAAGAATTGCGCCGACCGTCGTACTTGATGCGTCAAAAGGAAGCATTATCATTGAGCCGGGAGCAACGATACAGCCGCATACGTCGATCTTCGGTCCTGTCGTTATCGCACAGAATTCGCTCGTCAAAGCCGGAGCGAAGATCTATGGCGGGACGACGATAGGCTCGGTCTCGAAAGTTGGTGGTGAGATCGAGAATTCGATTATTCAAGGATTCTCGAACAAACAACATGACGGCTATCTCGGACATTCATTCATCGGCGAATGGTGCAACCTCGGCGCAGGTACGAATACGAGCGATCTCCGCAATGACTATGGCAATGTGAGCGTGAAGATCGAAGGAGAAAATTTTGATACAGGGATGATGTTCGTCGGCTTGATGATGGGCGATCATTCGAAGTCTGCAATAGGCACACAGTTCAATACCGGCACATCTATCGGCGCGCATTGCAATATCTTTGGAGCTGGTTTCCCGCCCAAATGGATACCAAGTTTTTCATGGGGCGGAGCGCAAAAGGTGATGAAGTATGATATGGAGAAGGCATTGGGAGTTGCCGAGACTGTTGTGGCAAGGCGTGGCAAAGTACTTACTGATACGGAGCGAGATCTTTGGATGAATTTACGATAGTCGCGAAGCGAGCTCAAAAGCATTTTTAATACACGACCCGACGGAAATTCCGCCTCGATAATTTGCAAGAAAATATAATCCTGTATTTTCCTTTTCAACTCGGTCGATCTCATCCATGATCTTCTGATGACCGATATTATATTGCGGTATAGCTTTCTGCCAACGAGTGATCCGTGAATACGTTGATGATGAAGATATGCCAAGTGCTGTTCGCACCTCGCTCTCACCAATTACCCGAAGTTCTTCGTCGCTCTTATCAATCATTTCGCGGCGTGTAGCTCCGCCCATAAGTACGGTAACGATCGCTTCATCTTTCGGCGCTCTATCATTGAACATTCCTGATGTGAAAACGCACCCAAGAATATCTCGCTTTTCCGAAGGTGGAATGAGAAAGCCAAAACCATCAAGCGGATGCTTAATGTCATTTAGTTTGAAGGCAAGATGGAGGACGATAACTGGTGGATATTCGATCTGCAATAATTTCTTCGAGAGTGCTTCGTCTATCTCAGAAGTGATCGTCGAAGATATGTGAGCAGGAGTGCAGAGGATTGTACTTCTTGCTTGATAAGAATCTTCTTCTGTTTCAATAGTGTAGAGTAAGCCACTTCGGGTGATCTTTTTGCAGGATACTACCGTCTTTAGGCATCCAGCTAGATTACTTTGCATCGCATTCGTTAATGCACCAATCCCCTGTTTGAAAGAGAATACTTTCGGAAGTACCGTCTCGCGTTTTACTTTGTTTTTCCGCGCTTGCATCATACCACGAATGAGCGAGCCATGCCGCTCTTCAAAACTCTTCAGTTTGGGAAATGCACTTCTGATGCTGAGCCTATTTACATCTCCTGCAAAGATACCCGCAACCATCGGCGCAACAAGCCTATCAACAACGTGTGTACCTAAACGGCGATCAAAGAATGACGCGACAGATTCATCCTCAAGGCTTTTCATCTTTACAAAAGGCTCTCGAAGCAAACCAAGTTTTGATGTAAAGGAAAGCAGAGAAGAACTCATTGCGGACATTGGCGAACTCGGCAACGCATGGAGACTCCCACCATACATAATATAACTTTTCTTCGCGGCATCGGATGGAGCTATCACTTCTTCCTGTAAGCCAAGTTCAATGATAAGTCTTTCTAATTCCAGATATTCATTGCGCAGAGTGTTCGGACCAAGTTCGAGAAGATAATCGCCATCTCGCACCGTGCGAATGTTACCACCAACACTATCTCCTTTTTCTAGCAGAAGAACACTCTTCCCTTTTTTCTTGAGTGTATATGCGGCAGTTAATCCGCTGATGCCGCCGCCAATGATGATCGCATCATAGATCATTTGAAGTTTACCGAAAGACCGATCAACTTCCATGCACCGCTTTCTTGAATATAACGCTGATTCGAGACGATACCCATTGGCACTAGCTCATAGCGGATGTCAAAGTTGAGTGTATTCTGCGCATCAATATATGGCTCCTTCACGAATGAATTTTTCGCTGATTGTGCAGAGATAATATCAATTTGATTGTCGATGAATGATTTAAATGCCTTCTTCAAATCGTCTTTGGAGATCTGACTTTGCCAACGCTTTGAGATGTTCTCATAGAAGAGCGTGAAGTCGCTCTTCGCAACTGCATCTGCAAGCAGTTCGAGTGTTCTATTCGAGAGTTTCTTGCAATCTGCTGCACTTGGCAATGTGGGCGAAGAGTTTGCAACGATGCTTTGCTCGCTACTTGAATTTGTAGATGTAGGTTTCCCATTCGTTGGCGTCTTATAAGAATTACAACCAACGAATAAAACAAAAAGAATGACGATGGCAAGTGACTTCATTATTCGTTATCTATTTGTGCGCGTTGCAAATGTCCTGAATAGTCAATATAGACCACTTTCCATTCTGTATAGAAATCAAACACGGTCCAGCCTCCTTCGCGATGTCCATTACCAGTCGCCTTTACTCCACCAAACGGCATGTGTGCTTCTGCCCCAATTGTCGGAGCATTGATGTAGCAAATACCAACTTCGATGTCCCGCGCGGCAATCATCGCTGCATTGATATCACGAGTGTATATGCTTGAGGAGAGTCCGTACTTCACGGAGTTTGTTATCTCAAGTGCATTCTCTAATGAAGTACATTTGATGACGGATAGTACCGGACCAAAAATTTCT
>JBKJHR010000204.1:0-11011 GCA_046598695.1 Kapaibacterium sp. (SeqCode) | reverse complement strand
TATTGCCTCGTATCAGATGAATAAGAAAGGCATCTTTGTTCGTTTGCCACATGCGGCAGTGACTGTTGTTGCTGGTGTCTCGGAGTTTGCAGGACTTTTTAAGAAGAAGCCAAGCGTCCTGAATTGGGAAAAACGCCTCGACATCACACAGCAACATTGGACAGCCTCAACCGAACGCGCCAAACGCGAACTCGGATTCACGCAAGATATTTCCGTCGAAGACGGCTTCAAAGATACCATTGATTGGTATAAAAAAGAGGAGTGGTTGTAGAAAAGATTCTACCCATTTACATCACGCCCTGATTTTCTGGTGATGACAATTTTTTTTTAGAATAGATTAGTGGGGCGGACTCTCATACCAAAAACAACGTCTTACTTACCCGTACCGGTCGTGACTTCTCTTGGTGCGATCAGCACGGGTGTCGTATGCGGAGCATTCTTCGGTTGTTGATCTTTCTCTTGTTCGTGACGAACGGTCGTCTGCGTAACCGAACTCTTAATACGCATAGAAGAAGTATGCTTCGTTGAACTTGTCGAAGTGCATGTTTGCGAAGTCAGCGACGTTGAAAGAGGTACAGGTGCAGTTGGCTTCGGCGCGATCGTTGCTGGTTTCGGATAGAGGCTCGGCAGTGAATTCGGAGCGAGGCTCGATGTGCCAGTTGTGACCGTGGCTGTTGGTGTGAGTGTCTGCTGTGTCTGACCAAATGCGACGTTCGCACACACCATCATGCAAAGAAAAAGAGCGATCTGTTTCATACAAATATGTAAATGATATTACCTCAATGAGAACTCTGAAGGGAGGGGGAAAAGTTCGTTGCACTGAGCTCGTGACTTCGTTTGTCCGTTGTCATTCCGAAGGAAGGAGCGACAGCGACTGACTGAGGAATCCCCCGATATCTTCTACAAACTCTCTGCATACCTCAAGGGATTCCTCGCATTCGCTCGGAATGACAGGAACAACGACCTGAGCCACTCGCGCCGAACTACTTTTCCCTCTTCAGTGTAGATAATAATTCATTCATAGACCCACACATCAGATGACAAAATATATTCTTTCTGTCCTTCTTCTTTGCACTGCATTTTGCGTAACTGCCGATGCGCAAAAGCTCCGACGCGAACTTCCTGTTATCGCGGATCATGTTACCAATATCCCCGAAGCCCTCATCCAAAAAGGAAAGTTTACTGGTGCAGTGACGTTGCAAAATGGAGATGAGCGATGGAATAGTGTGTTTGGTAATCTTCACGTTAATGGAGTGGTATTTGAATTGTTCAAAGGACAGCGTCAAGGTGAGGATGTCTATTTAGGAGGAGAATTTGATTCTGTCGGCGGTGTTCCGGCAAAAAAACTCGCACTTTTTCATGGGATATCTGGCACATTTGAGGAAGTAGGCGGCGGAGTTTCAGGTGGAAAGATCTATGCTATTTTCAAGGATGGTGACAACCTCTATGTTGGCGGAAATTTTACATCCGCAGGTGGTGTGCCTGTTCATAACATTGCAATGTGGGATGGGAAAGCGTGGTACCCGCTCGGTGATGGCACTGATGGAACAGTGATCACGATAGCAAAGCATGGCGAGTTCGGGCTTCTCGTTGGCGGAAATTTCTCCAAAGCTGGAGGGAAAAAGTCAACATCAATTGCGGTCTGGAGCACGGGCAAACATGAATGGGCTCCCATCACGACAAATGATAGTGCCGCACTTGACGGTGGTGTCGCTACTATTCTCGCATTCCCACACGGCTTTTATGTTGGTGGTGGTTTCGCTCATGCGGGTTTACAATTAGTGAATAAGATCGCTTTCTATAACGACACCACAGGTTGGGAATCCGTTGGTAATGGTGTTGGTGGCGTGAATGCTTTTGTTGCTTCTATAGCTATCGGTGCTGATTATGATATTGATATAGAATCCAAAAGAAATCTACCCATTTATATATGTGGTGATTTTTCTATCGTTGGAAAAGACACTACATCTAATCTTGCTGGATGGAACGGAGAAAAGTGGTTTACTTATGGTAAAGGACTTAATAAACCCGCATACAAAATACAAGGTTTAGGGTATGATGCTCAATTTGTAGTAGTCGGTGATTTCACAATTGCTGATGAAATACCGGCATCACATATTGTGTCAGGCTCAGATCGATCTAGCAATCTACAAACTTTTGGTAGTGGATTAGACGAGGCTGCTTTTGCTCTTGCGGGATCTATTCAACGTAAACTCGCAAGCACTACACTTATCTCATTCTGCGTCGGAGGTGAATTCATAATTGCTGGTGGAAAAATAGCACCTAATTTTTCTATATGGCATTATACTACGGGAAGTGTCGCATCCGATTCCAAGCAAAGTCAACGACAGCTTCTTGCCTATCCGAATCCTGCGAATGCATCAGTCAAGCTGCGCTCAGATGATGATCTGTTCTCTGCAACGCTCCGCGCTGTTGATATGCTCGGCAGAGAGTATGCGCTGCCCGTCAATCGCAGCCAATCCGAGATCGAAGCGGATACTCGCGCACTCCGCGACGGCATCTACCTCCTCGAAGCCCGCACAAATACTGGCACAGCAGTAACGAGAATTACGATACGCCATTAACATTTAACCCGCAAGGGCACACGCGGTGTGCCCTCTCCGAAGCTAAGAGCTATTCACTGTCAGGGGAACAGGCGATCCGATATACATTGTTGTGAATATAATGCAAACTATCGAACATATACCGATTTCCTTATTGCCGAAAGGGGAAATAGATTGTTGTGGCATGAAATTCAGACTCGAAGCAGAGGAAGTCCCGAGTAATGCGAGCATTCACTTCCGCTTATTCCACTCGCGCTGGTCACTGGTGGGTTCGGGAGCAAGTTTCGAGAACGCCTATAATGATCTCATTGGTGATATTCGTAATGCCATTCGAGAATATGGCGAGATTCCGGATGCGAATCTTACGAATGATGCGATAGAATTCAAAAAAGAACTTCTCGCCTGCCGCATTGATGCCTGATGCCACGTGAACGCTCACAAATACGGAGATCTCTCGAAACGAAGGGGTTCGTGCTCAGAGATGGCGACCATGAGTATTATTCCTTTTATCTCAATAGTAAGAAAACATCTATACGAACGAAGCTTTCTCGCGGAGCAGCGTATAAAGACTACTCTGACCAGTTACTTGGTGACATTGCTCATCAACTTTCTCTGACACGGCAAGAATTGTTGGAATTCATTGACTGCCCTATGTCAGAAAAAGAATATGCCCGTTTATTGGGTATCCGAAAAAATATCCATTAAACCTTCCCCCCTCTGCCCTCTCTTATTGAAACATCAATCCCCTTTATGTGTTATTATCATTAGGGATATGGTGCGTATTATTATTACTGCAATGGTGTCACAAATGCAGCATACGCCGTGTCTTATTTTAATGACCATAGAGGTGTAACTTGGAGTTACAAAATGTGTTTTTCATCATACATATACTGAATATCTAACTTATGAGCAATGATACGAAGAAGAATGGATTAGGGCGCAGAGAGTTTCTTGGTAAAGCCTTCGGGGCAACGCTAAGCCTTGCTGTTGTGCCATCGGTGCTTGCCTGTGCCTGCGATGCCTTCGCGAAGCAAGAGCCACTCGCATTTTCAGCGTTTACCATTGATCTTTCCTTGACTGCTAATAAAGCATTATTGAATGTGAATGGGTCAGTGAAGATAGCCTCTCCAGCAAAGTTTGTTGCTACGCGTATCAGTGCTACAGAGTTTTCTGTCGTTAGCGGCACATGCACGCATCAAGGGACGACGCTCAATGCGTATAACAGCACAACGCAAAATATCTATTGCCCAAATCATGGCTCTACATTTACTGCTGTAGGAGCGAATATCAATAAGGCGAGTTCTTCGATGGGACCACTCACGCGTTATAAGGCGACGTTCGATAGCGCAGCAAACACCGTCTTTGTCGAGAATCAAATATTTTCAGGTGTTGAAGGCACAGCGGCAAGCATTCTCACACTTGAGCAGAACTATCCAAACCCATTCTCTGCTTCAACAACGATCAAATTTACGCTTTCTGAGCCAAGTTCGATCTCCATCCATGTACATTCTGTATCGGGATCAGAGGTCATGTCCGAGTCGCTCGGGAAGCTCGGCATCGGTGATCATTCGTTCACACTCGGAGCGCAATCTCTTGTAACGGGTACGTATTTTTACGAACTCCGCACCGAGCGAGGCAGCATCTTCAAGCAAATGGAGATCGTACGGTAAAACTTTTCCTGAGAAAATGTGTCTTTATATAGGGCGGCGCCTCGATGATGGGGACGCTGCCCTTCTTTTTATCTTGAACGTATGATACGCACACTGATCTTTGGCTTCGTTGGTCTCCTTCTTCTTACTACCTCTGCATCAGCCCAGAAGGCACCGCTCTGCAACCGTGCCGGAATTTCCTCGAAGCAAACGCCACAATATCCTGAGCTATTCGCTCGTCCGTATGATGTGAGAAGTTATGACGTTCTGCTCGATCTGCGTCCCGTCTTTGCGGAGAAACTTCCACACCTGAACGGACTTGTCAAGATCACCGTGGAAATGACCGAAGATGCGAACGAAGTTTCCTTCGACGCATGGGGAATGCAGATCACGGGCATAACGATCAATGATGAAATTCAAGGCACGCTCCCTCAACCCGATGCGAATGAGCAGATCACGATCAAGCTGCCACTCAAATTCAGAGCATCAGGAAATGTATTGCGCTTTAATATCAGCTACCTTCGCACAAGCAATGAGAATCGCGGTGCGCATTTTTATCCGAAAGGAACATTCGGTGAAGAAGTAAATAGGCAGACGAACGATTCGACATTCAATGCCGAAGATGTTTTTTATACCATGAGCGAAGCCCGCGACGCACATCGTTGGATGCCGTGTAATGATAATCCGAATGATAAAGCGGAATCCATCATCAGAGTCTTCGTACCGAATGACGGGACATACGTTACATCGAATGGTATCTTATCGGACTCTACCTCGAAGGGCAGCTATAAGATATTCACCTATCTCAGCGATGCACCAATAGCAACATATCTCATGTGCGTGACAGCAAGCAAGTTCGTTGCGTGGGATGAGATGATACCTCGATACTGGAACCCCGCTGATAGCATCCGTCTTCACTATTATGCTTGGAAGGTGGATTACGATGATACAACAAAATCTGGACATAATGCACGCAATGCCTTTCACGATTCGAAGAATCAGATGGCGGATTTCGAGCGTCGCTTTGGTCCCTATCCATTCTTTCAATACGGCCAAGTACCCGTTCATCCATTTACCTATGGCGGAATGGAGCATCAATCCATGACGACGATCAATCGCTCGTGGTTGCATGGTGATTATCAAGGCATGGCACATGAAATGGCACATCAATGGTTTGGCG
Source organism: Kapaibacterium sp. (SeqCode) (assembly GCA_046598695.1). Taxonomy (GTDB): domain Bacteria; phylum Bacteroidota; class Ignavibacteria; order Palsa-1295; family Palsa-1295; genus JBKJHR01. Next base: position 5,618 of record JBKJHR010000204.1, on the reverse strand, counting down.
ATAAAGTGACCTGCGCTACATTTAAAGATATTTGGCTCAACGAAGGCTTTGCAACATTCTCTGAGGCGATCTACAATGAATCATGGGGCGGCGAAGATTGGTACCGCGGCACGATGCAAGGAAAAGCAAAAGGATATTTTGGGGGACAAGTACACCACGTCCCTATCTATGATCCAAGTGAAGATCCGGGGCTTCTTTTTAACTATGCAACGACATATTGCAAAGCAGGATGCGTCATTCACATGCTACGCCGTATCGTAAATAACGATACGATGTTCTTCAATGCGCTCAAAGATTATACCGATTACTTTGCGTATAGCAATGCAACGACGATTCAATTCCGCGACTATATGAGCACACGTCTGGGGCGTAACCTTGATGTATTCATTGATCAGTGGATATTCGGCACCCTCCATCCCGTCTACAACATCACGTGGGCACAAAGCCCAACGAATGAAATGCACATCCGTGTGAATCAAACGCAAGATGAATTTGAATCGCGTGACAAATTCGTTATGCCGATTCGCTTCTTCGCCTATCGTGGGAATACGGTTGATACACTCGAATTTATGAACGATGAACGCTCGCAATTCTTCCGCAAGCAACTTGCCGGCACGGTTGATTCCGTTCTCTTCGATAGTGATCTCGTTATTATATCCGAGCGGAAAGTCACCTTCGATGCCACACTTGGAATTAGCACTGAATCACCGCGCACAGCATTTGCTGTCTCACTTGATGCGCAAACGAATGAGATCGTCTGCCGCATACAGAGCGAAGCACCAAGTATAGAAATATTCAACTCTCTGGGCGAACGCATGATGACAAGAGTCCTCGCACCGAACGAACGATTCATTCGCATCAGCTCGAATGGACTCTCCGCCGGAGCGTACTTTGTCCGATGTGGCAAGGAAATAGGTAAGTTTATATTGGTACGGTAGATCGTATTAGAAGAGGGTTTCCCTATCTCACGATCAGAAACTGTGTCGTTAGCTTCATTCCATTGCCGAGCTTGAGCCTTGCAAGATAGGCACCAGAGGGCAGTGCATGGGTAGGGACGGTCATTGTTCTTGTCCCTCTTTTGTAGGGTTGCTCTTCACCTCGGATGAGCGTATTCCCCTTCATGTCTATCACATCGATCGTTGCCGACGTTGCGATAGGCAGATATGCCTTCACGACAATTTCATGACCCTCACTTGCAGGGTTTGGGGTAATGGGAAATAACTGAGGCAACGAAGAATCACGAAGATATTTCACCAACACCGAGTCCCCACATTCATATTGGATCGAGAAAATTCTCTCCGGTATTGTGCAAAGCGGTTGTGGTGGCTGCGAACCGATGGAAAGCGTATCAAGCCTTACAGAAGTTTCCATCATCCTGGAAAGGAATGATCGCATCACCAAGGTGATGAGTGGTTTGGAAAGATCACTCTCACGCGTAATGCTTTTTTGCATTTCACACTGAAACGTCACACCTTTGGCATCTTCAAGGTAGCTTGCATTTTCGATCGGCAGTGCCAATGTATTCTCTACTTCAAAATCTTTGTAGGAAAGAATATCGGTGTTGTAACTTAGATGCACTGTAAATCTCTTGATCGTAAATGTATCCTGCGTTGCCTTGAGATAGACAGGAATATGCACCGTATCACCAACAACCCTCTTTGCGATCTCGCCAAGATATGGCTCAGGTGCAGTGACATTCTTGCCAACGAGCGGGATCGTCGTATCGATCATAAGCGAACCACGCGATGCACGGATATGCAGCACTCCGCTACGCGTCGCTTCTCTGCCATACTCGAACCATACCGGCAGGCGAACCGATTGCGGCGAGATAGAAGCAAACGCATCTTCCGCATTCATCCAGAACTCACCTTCGCTTGAGGCAACATACAATGTATCGATCTTCATATCAGAACACAGCGGTGTTGAGAACGTAATCGATGCTTGTTCGGGTTGGCAATATGCAGTGTAGATAAATGCTGTGTCAGGAAAAAAGAATAGTTTGAAATCAGATCTATTATTTCCGATAAGAGGGATGAGCGTATCGATCGTCTTGGCTCCGCAATGCGCTCGAAGTCTCAACGTACCGCTCAAAATACCATTCGAATCGTATTGAAACCGAACAGGTATCTGCACAGCGCTTGCACCAGTGCCACGTATCAGTGCATTCGTATCAAGCGTAAACACTGCCCCACCACTTGATATATAACACGTATCTATCGTATATCCAGAACAGATGGAAGAAGTAAGCGTGATATATTCACGTTCGGGGATACAATCCTTCGTAAGAATATTCAGCGTGTCAGGGAACACAGAGATCGCAAAGGGTGCATCGTTCGTCCCTTCAAGATAGATCACCGTATCGATCAGTACATTGCCCGAATGTGCGCGGAGATGAATGCTTGCTCGTTTGCTGCCGTCGGAATCGGATTGAAAGCGCACAGGGATCATCATTGTCGTCGGTACAATACCGGCGATCGTGACATTCGTATCGATCGAAAATGTATTTTCACCACCGGATAGATAACAGGTATCGATCGTATATCCAATACACGTCGTCGCCGTCAATGTAATATAACTGCGTATGGGTAGACAGTTTTTTGTTGCAAGTTGAAGACTATCGGGAAAAAGAGACACCTGAAAATCCGACGTATTCGTCCCTTCGAGCGGAATGAGCGTATCAATAACGATCTTTCCGCTATGCGCTTTGATGCGCATCATCCCACGCTCAGTGATATTCGTATCAGAACGATAGATGATCGGAATGCTGAAAAATGTACCTCCCTTGCCGCTGAAAGAAATGTTCGTATCAACGCGGAAGAGATCTGCTCGGTTAGCAATATAGGCAGTATCGATCGTAAAGCCAGAACAGCCTATCGCCGAAAGCGAAAGATACTGTCGTTCGGGTAAACAGTTTTTCGCAGAGAATGCCAATGTATCAGGCGCATAGGAAAGCGTAAACTGCGATGTGTTATTTCCAGCAAGCGGGATCAGGGTGTCTATGACTACCGCTCCCGCATGAGCGCGAAGACGCAACGAGCCGATCTCCGAGCCATTTGAATCTGATCGATAGAGAATCGGCACACGAATGGATGTCTCCTTTGCGCCATTGTAATTTGTGATCGAATCGATCGTGAATATACTCTTCCCCGTTTTGATATAGAGCGAATCAACAATAAATCCTGTGCAGAGCGGCGTCGTGATCGTGAGATATTGACGAAGGGTCTTACAATCCTTCGCTGTAAAATTGAGAAACGATGGAAAGAAGGAAAATTGTGAGGAGCCAGCAGATGCAACGAGCGTGCCATCACCGCCATCGGTTGTTTTATAGACTCCACCCCTATTATCAAACGCATAGACGACCTCACCACGCAAGCCCGTCACGACAAAACGTGTGTCCCTGGCATTTGCAGGACCTCTGATATTCTTCCACGAAACACCAAGATCATCAGAGCGGTACAAACCGAGGTTGCTATTTGTTGTCTGTACATACAGTGTACTGCACTTTCCTGCGATCGCACCAGTAAAACGGATCGTGTTTGCGAATGAATACCTCGTACTCCAAAAATTTCCGTAGTCATTACTGATACGCACTGTCCTATCGGGAGTTTGCGAATTTCCTTCACCAAGCGTGAAAAAGGTTGATGTTCCTTTCAGTGCATAGAGTCCCCATGACTCTGTATGATTGCCACCAGCTTGCCACGTCCTGCCGCCATCACTCGTACGAATACATCGGACGTTCTGCACCGGACCCGGAGTAATGACGCCATTGAAATCATCGACAAAATCTATTGCATTAAATGAATCATATCCGAAATTTCTGAATGTATGATTGAAGGTAGCACCTCCGTTGACGGAGAATCCACCGCCATCCCAAAAATTTGGACCGTTTACCCCCGTCCACATTGTCTTCATCAACGCATACGGCGTAACATAGACACATGTGCTATTACCATATTCTATCCCGGTAATATCAACCCAATTTATTCCGCCATCGGTCGTGCGCCACAGGGAATAGTTAGGGGAATAGATGGAGGCATAGCCAAGATTATTATCGAGCATCGTGATATTCGTCACGCGCCCATTCCCTGCAGGAGTGTTGCAGAGGATCCAGTTCGTACCACCATTATAGGTACGCCAAATACTAAGCGGGTACGTTCGTCCTCCTTGCAATGAACCACCACCCAAAAACCCTTTATTCGCATCGTAAAAAAATCCGCAGTTGACAGGCGCGCTTAAATTGGAGATAAGCGTCCATGCCGCCGAAGATGCTTCGGCGAAAAATGTGATACAGACTACTAATAGTATGATACTCCGACGCATCGGTATTTATAACGCTCTCAACTACCCCAAAACACCGTGACCCCTGACCTTCTGTGAAAAGCTTATCGCACCACCACGAAATTCCGTGAGATCACGGCATTCCCCGCTGAATGCAGACGTGCAATATACGAACCTGGCGGCAGCGACCGTACATTAAGCTCTATCCTATGTGTTCCGCGGCTAAACGCTTTCTCCTCATTGCGCAACATCATATTCCCCCGCATATCCACAACCTCCACAAATGATAACGCTTCCACAGGAAGATACACATCAATAGAAAACGCATTCCCCTCACCGATAGGGTTCGGGTAAATGGAAAAGACTTGTGGTAAAGAGCTATCTTTCATGAAACGGGATAATGCAGAATCTCCACAAAGATATTTGATCTCAAAAAGCTGTTGCGGTATCGTACACAATGGTTGAGGTGGTTGCGAACCAACGGACAACGTATCGAGACGAACAGAAGTCGTCAACTCACTTGATAAATATGTCTGCATCACGAACCAGATCAGTGGCTTTGTAAGATCACTATTCTTGGTGATGCTGTTCTGCATTTCGCACGTAAAGGTTACGCCATTTGCATCATTAACAAAATTCGCATCTTTGACTGGGGTTGCAAGCGTACCCACCACATCAAAATTATCACATGAAAGGATATTCGTATTATAGCTCAGATGCAACGTAAAGCGTGAGATAGTAAATGTATCTTGCGTTGCTTTGAGATACACAGGAATACGAACAGTATCACCTGCGGTAACGGATGACATTTTTCCAATGTAGGGTTCTGGTGCAGTTGCATTCTTGCCGATGACAGTAAGAATAGTATCTATTGCTCTTCCGTTAAGTGTGCCTTTGAGATGGATCTTGCCCGTCCGCGTTGCCGATGTATCAAATTGAAAACGAATCGGTACTTTTACCGATGAATATTCATCGACGAAAAATTTCTTGGTTGAATCAGATCGGAATTCTTTCTTCCCACTTACGATAAATACAGAGTCCGCAGAAAACAACGAACACGGCGGTACTGAAAGCGTAATATATCCATATTCAGGCTGACAATAGAATGTATTGATGCGCACCGTATCGGGTGAGATGGTGAGCTTTCCGCTACCAGCGGCAGTACTTTTCAGCGTCCCATCCCCGCCATCAGAAGTCTTGAAGACTCCGCCTTGATTATTAAACGCATAGACAACTTCCCCTTGACATCCTGTCACTACAAAGCGCGTATCGCGCGTTCCATCAGGTCCGCCGACGCTCTTCCATGTTACTCCGGCATTATCTGATCTATAGAGCCCATT
>JBKJHR010000119.1:0-4431 GCA_046598695.1 Kapaibacterium sp. (SeqCode) | reverse complement strand
CTCATTTAAACCTTTAAATGAGAATAATTATCTAAGGGCTTTATCGCTCACCATATCTGTATATGTAGGGGTAATCCATTATTCGTCCTCAAAGAATGCCAAGTTTTGGCATAGGTTTTACGCCCAATATGACTATGAACGGCAAATGAATGCTGGTACTTATTAAATTTCTACCTACTAAATACCATAAAAATCAGAGGAAATGTAAAAAAATCCGAAAAATGTGTAACTTTGCTTAGAAATTTGCATTTATAAGGGGTAACCGGATGTCCCGCCGGATGCAATTTTTGTTTTTTCACTTTCTTTTTGTTATAGAAACAATATGAAAACAACTGGTACATTCTCTCGGAGTATTTGGGTAGCAATGGCTCTCCTCGTCTCCACATTTATTTTCGGAGCATCTTCAGCTTCCGCTCAGTGCGCATTGAGCGTTACTGATTCTGTGATTTCACTTGACGCAAAGGCAGATGCGTACGCTTACACTGTGATAGTCGTTGAGAATACCAGCACTGAAAAAGTTGCTGTTGTTGCTACAATCACAGGGGCTGATGCGAAAGCCTTTTCATTATCACTATCTGAGTTTTCCATAGAAGGAAAAGGCAAAAAAGAAGTAAAAGTAAAGTTCTTGTCAAGTAGCCTACTTAACTCACTTCGCGCAACTGCATCATTAAACCTAGCTACCGGTGGTGCAATTTGCAAGATGATACCTTTAATTGGAATAAAAGCCCAGAGCAATGAGAACCACCTGAGCGTTGATCCGTCGACTTATGCTTTCCCTTCGTCCCACGATAGTGGCAAGCAGGTTTGCAAGGATTTCACTGTTACCAATGTCGGTACTGCCGTTGCCTATATTCAAGGTTGGACACTCAATACCGATTCAAAATCCTATACACTCAGCTCATCACCTGCGAGTGTTGAAGTAATTCAACCTGGTGCTACAGTAAAGATCACGCTGTGCTTTACACAGGCAACATCAGTTGTTGCTGGTTCAAAAGGCTATATTCTCGTAAATTATAGCTATACACAAGACCCCAAAGAATGGAGTCACCTTACGATTTCCTTTAGTAATAACGGCAATGACGATCCAAATACTGGCAATGGCGCGGTGATTGACCCATCAAAGTATAGCTTCCCAGTGACAGAGATCGGTAAGGAAAGCTGCAAGGAGTTCACCGTGATCAATAAAGGAACGACGACCTTATACATCCCTTCATGGATGCTTTCAACTGATTCAAAGGATTTTTCAACACCTGCATCTACAACTGATGTGAAGGAAGTTGCACCAGGACAGAGCTTGACGATCAAGGTCTGCTATACACCCACAACAACAGCCCATCAGAGCGGCTATTTGGTCGTGAGCTATAGCTTTACGAAAGACCCGAAGGAATATAGCAAATTGCAGGCATTCTTCAGTGCAGGAACAGAGGTCAAAGATACTACGAAAAATTCTAGTTGCGTAGGTATGGAGCCGAAAGATGGTTGGAAGACAGGTGTTCTTCTCGGCGGATCTGAGGATCGTATCCTTATCCTTGCTAACAAGACGCAGAGTGTCGTTGCCGTCACAGGTATTAATATCACCGGGGAAGATGCCAAGGCATTCATCTTGGGAAATATCACACTTCCTGCTTCGATCCCTGTTGGCGGATCGATCGAGATCCCTTATACCTTCAAACCCTATGCCGTCAATGGCGTAGCGAAGGAGAAGTATTATGCAGGAATTACATTTACTCTTGATGGCTCGAACGGTGGTGCAACATGTGGCTCATACTCATCAAACCTCTTGGGCTATTCATTAAAAGAGCATAAAGACGATGCGAAGGATTCGTCAGGTCATTCTGTCGCAATTCCAATTTCTACAACGGAAAAGCAGACGATCGGATTATCGAACCGCGGCATCGAAGAGAGCTATACATTGCTCTTCGTTAACAACCTTAACGTTGATGTGACCGTCCAGAGCCTTTCCATGAAGGAAGGTACGTATTACACGATCACAGCTACCAATCCATCAACAACACCATTTATCATCAAGCCAAACGAGACGTTTACCGTCACGATCAGCTTCAAGGCTTCTGATGGTCTTGTACATAAAGATGCTCTTGTCATTGTAGCAGATCATAACATTACTTCGACAGAGATCGGTATCGAAGGCATTAACTACTCACTCGCAAGCGTAAAGGGTGCTGTATTGCCTGAAGGCGTAAGCGTATCTGTTAATCCTGTTCCTGCGAAGAGCGATCTCACAGTAACGATTGCAGGCATCCGCTCTGCAAACATTGAAGTGATCGACATTTTGGGTAACACGATCGCAACTGCAACAACAACAGGCGAATGGAAGTGGAATGGGCAGACATCAGTCGGTTCAGCCGCTTCAAACGGAGCCTACATCGTCCGTATCGCAGGTATGAGCAACGATGGCTCATCATTCGTCACATCAAAGCGCGTGATCATAGCGAAGTAAAAGAAGAGATTCTTCTTCTGAACGTAAAAAGCGGAGCGCAGTGTATGCGCTCCACTTTTTTATTATCTGAAGTATCTTATGACCTATTTGCTATTCCTGCAAAGAATGCGGCGATCATTCGCGCCGCAAGTCGTGAGGTTCTATCGTCTAGGTCATGTAGCGGATTTACTTCGACAATGTCGAGCATTGATACGCACTCTTTTCTTCCAACAGCATAGCACATCGCTATAGCATCTTCTGCGTTGAACCCAATGGGCGATGGGGCACTGCAGCCCGGTGCATCACTTGCACGAATAGCGTCTATGTCGAAAGTGACATAAAGTGGGGTGCGAATACTATCCAAGAGAGATTGAAACTCATTGACGGCATTTTGTGACAACTCATTGTCGAAATGTCGTATACTCGCACCTTGATCCTCTGCCCAAGCGAGATGCCCTGACGAATAGCTAAAAGGTTGTATGCCGAACTCAGTGAAGTTCTTCCCAAGCAAAACGCCATCCTCGATCAGCAGACGAAAGCTACTACCAGAGTGATGCAAGCCGTTCTTCTTTTCGCGGACATCAAGATGTGCATCTATATTGATAAGCGAAAAGTCTGTCTTTCCAATTCCTTCGTAAAATCCCGAAGCAAGCGGATAGGTCACATCATGACCGCCGCCTAATGCTATAATGGTTTTGCCATTTCGTACATAGTTGGCAACTTTTTCTTTTGCCGAAGCATGAAGGGCTTCAAGATCATCGCCCTTGATATTTCCTGCATCGGCGATAAGAAGAAAGTCAAATGATGTGGAAGAGGGAGGGTAATTGGGGGTGAGCTTATGGAGATACTTGCGAATCGTATCTGGTGCCAAAGCCGCGCCAGTTCTGCCACCATTACGGATAATACCTTCGTCTGTAGGTATGCCGAGAATGATCGCATTGGCACGTTGAAGATTCTCCAAAGTTGGTTCGAGGAGAATATCTTTTACGCGAATATCAGGCATATTACTCATATCGAAGCGCATCAACAGGATTCATTCGCGCTGCTTTTTGTGCAGGATAGAATCCGAAGAATATACCAACAGCTGCTGCTGCGGCAAAGGAAAGCCCCGTTGCAACTGGTGAGATAAAGAGCGTCCAACCGTTGCTTTTCGAGATGAAGTAACTTGCGATGTATCCAAGAATAATCCCGAGCAAACCACCAATGAGCGAAAGAGCCATAGCCTCAGTCATAAATTGTACTAAGATGTTGAGCTTTTTTGCACCAAGCGATTTACGAACACCGATCTCCCGCGTTCTCTCTGTAACGGTAACGAGCATAATATTCATAATGCCGATCCCACCAACGAGAAGGGAAATGATGGCGGCATTACTGAGCAAATTCGTCAAAGTATTTGCATTCGCATCAGCAGCAGAGGCAAGTTCGGTTTGCGAACGAACCTGAAAGTCATTATCATCGGTCGGTTGCAGGCGATGGGAAGTGCGAAGCGCATCGGATATGTCCGCAGTTGCGGCTGTCGTTGCATCTGGGGATGTACAGCTTGCAATAATGACATTTACATACTGATTGCCGATCAATTTCTTCTGCACGGTAGAAAGCGGGGCAAGGATAATGTCATCTTGGTCTGTTCCGAAGGAATTTGTCCCTTTTTCTTCAAGGACTCCGATCACCGTAAATGGAATCTTGCGTACTCGGATAGAACTGCCAATAGGATCGCGCCCATCTTGGAAGAGATTTTTGACAACGGTTATTCCAAGAACACAGACTTTGCCCGAATTGCGGATATCAACGTCGGTAAACATTGCACCGGAAGTTATTTTCCAGTTTCGTACCTCTGTATATTCAGGAGTCGTTCCGTTCATACGGGTTGACCAATTCGCATTTGAGGCAACTACCTGTACCTGTGCAGTGGCTGTTGGGGCAATAGCAGTCAAGTAGGGTGAACGTTTCATTGCCTTTACGTCTGCTTCGGTCAGCTTATTAAGCGAGCCTTG
>JBKJHR010000254.1:0-3141 GCA_046598695.1 Kapaibacterium sp. (SeqCode) | reverse complement strand
TTAATCGCACCTCACCTATTGCAATGGAATCAACCAATACAGAATCGAAGGTTATATCTTTTATTGATGGAGTAAGAATAGGACTTTGACTTAACCCGAATGCCTTCACATCAAAATCAGTAAATTCGTAGTTTTGCGTTATCGGAGAATGAAAATATACTCGCAGATGTGCCGTGTCAGCTCCAGTTTTTTGAGCAACGAATTGCATCGTCATTTTTTTTTCATTTCCCTCAAGTGTTGCGGGGAATGTAATGATCGTAAATGCTTTGTTGGAAAATTTTGATGGTTGTGTGATCGAATCAATCACAACACCAGTACATTCATCGTAGCGAAGACGCACAGAGAACGTGGTTGGTTTTGCACCTTTGCAGAGGGATTGCACTACTCCTGTATCAGCAGCAAAGAGAAGAAGGGGGGCGACCGTATCGGAGATCGTCCCGTCAACACCATCATGCGTTACGCTTAAGAAGCCACTTCGATCAAGCCAGAACATGGTTGATGCACGGTCAAAGACTGCTATCTTCTTGTAGCGATATGATGAAAAATTTGCATTGCCTACCTCCTGCAAGAATTTTCCGAAGGTAACACTTCTGAGTATTTCAATGCGCTCGGTGGAGTCAGGACCTATATAAAATGCACCCGAGCAATCACGCGAGCCGAAGATCTGCCCCGCGATATATGGGAATATCCGACTCGTGATCGTAGTGAATGTTTGCCCGTAATCATCAGACCGTAATTGCACCTTCCCACCGATATAGAGATACTTACGCACTTCATCGTAATAGAGTGATTCAGAACCATTCAAAGCACTTGATATGACTTCCCAATTCTTGCCAGCATCTACTGAGCGATACAGACGCGACCTCGAAACGGCAAAGCTAATAACAGGAGAAACGATGACCGCATCACGAATGGTATCACCAAAGACAAAACCATTTGCTTCGGCAAAAATTTGATACGAGACACGGTAGAGAAGGTGTGTGTTATTGCTTCGCACTAATACCTCTGCTCCTTTTGCCGCAAGGATGCGGCTATTGCCATCATTGAGAATACGAATCCAGCTCGACCATCTATCTTGCGATACATAGATACCGACTCCACGTACGGAAATATAGGCTGTATCTTGGTTATCAATAAGAAGAGAGGTGACGGTATCCGGTGGGACGAACATGCCAGTGATGATGCCATCATCATAACGTGCGATGACACGTGCCTGATCTTCGATGGCGAATAACCCCGTGCGCACGTTGAGCATATCGAACGAACTCAACGGACGGTCGCTAATGACCTGCCATTTCGCCGCGCCGATCATGGGCAAGGCTAAAAAGCACAGAAGAATGTATGACGAAAGTGTGACCCCCACATACTTTAAACACAAAAACAGAGAATAGTTACTCTTTTCTTATTGGGGGGGGGTGCGATTGCGCCTTTTTACCGATAGTAATTCTTCAATCGAGCCATAAAGTACCATATATTTGTATCAAAGAGTTCTATATATTGTGGATCACTAAACCAATTCGTAGATGACAGTAAGAAGATATACTTATGAACTGCTCCATACTCCAGAAATAGAGACAAGAACGGAGCGTTATGTGCGAGCTATAATTACAACATTAATCGTACTGAGCGTCATTTCTGTGATGCTAGAGACCGTTGAAGAAATGTCAGTGAAGTATCAAGACTGGTTCTATTACTTCGAGGTTTTTACCGTGATGATTTTCTCTGGTGAGTATATTTTACGTCTATGGTCGTCGGTAGAAAAAGAAAACCACCAGCATCCACTTTGGGGTAGAATCAGGTACATGTTCTCTTTTATGGCATTAATTGATCTCCTTGCGGTACTCCCTTTTTTTATTCCTCACGTAATAAAGTTTGATCTTCGTTTTCTGCGGGGATTCAGACTAATACGATTGCTGAGAATGTTTAAATTAGGGCAGTATTCTGAACCATTGCGGACAATAAGTATTGTGATTCATAAAAAAAGACACGACATCCTTGTCACTTTTTTTATTATTTTTCTTTTGCTTGTAATGTCGTCTTCCTTGATGTACTTTATAGAGCATGACGCACAGCCGGGTGTGTTTACAAGTATCCCTGCCGCATTATGGTGGGGGGTGAGCACGCTGACAACTATTGGTTATGGCGACATTGTACCTGTTACTGTTCTTGGTCGTGTTTGTTCAGCTCTGATCAGTATATTGGGTATCGGTACGTTTGCATTGCCTTCCGGTATTATCGTGTCCGGTTTAGTCGAAGAAATACAAAAGGAAAAACAAGCTAAGGGATTGCTATATTGTCCATATTGCAAAGAAAAATTACCACATTAACTTTTTATCGCTTTCTGCCGCCAAAGATTGAACCTAAGACTCCACGAATAAGCTGGGAGCCGAGTTGTGTGCCGATGGTGCGCACTGCGCTTTTCGTGATCGTTTGTATGAGTGTATCTGGTTGTCTGCCTACTCTGCGTGTCTCCGCTTTTGCGGCAATGGCTTCAGTTTTTTCTGCTTGTGCTTGCTCTGCTTCGGCTTGTTCGGCGGCATTGCGCTTTTGTAATATCTCGTAAGCCGATTCACGGTCGATCAAATTTTCGTATCTGCCGTAATAGATGGATTGCTTGATAAGCTGAGCGCGGTCGCCATCACTAATGGCACCGATATGGCTGTGTGGCGGAATGACGAACTCTCTTTGCACCACGTTCGGTGATCCCTTTTCGTCAAGAAGCGAGATAAGTGCCTCGCCGACTGCAAGCTCGGTAATAACAGATTCAATTTCTATTTTCGGATTGGTACGGAAGGTTTGCGCCATTGCCTTCACTGCTTTTTGGTCGCGAGGTGTAAAAGCACGGAGCGCATGTTGTACCCTGTTCCCAAGTTGTGCGCCGACCTTATCAGGAATATCGATCGGGTTTTGCGTGACGAAAAATACACCAACGCCCTTCGAGCGAATCAGGCGAACAACTTGCTCGATCTTATCAAGCAAAATGTCAGGCGTATCCTCGAAGAGAAGATGCGCTTCATCGAAGAAGAAGACAAGCTTTGGTTTATCGAGATCGCCGACTTCAGGCAAATTCTCGAACAGCTCCGAGAGCATCCAGAGCAAGAACGTCGCATACATCTTTGGCGACTCCATTAATTTCTCTGC
>JBKJHR010000253.1:0-3612 GCA_046598695.1 Kapaibacterium sp. (SeqCode) | reverse complement strand
CATTTTGAACGAATCATCTGTCACGCCATCGCCATGACAGGTCTTGCAATTGATTGCAGAGAAATTAGTCGAATCGAAGTCATGGAATTCCTTCTTCATCGCCGACATAACGACCGTTTTCATATAGAGCTTGCGTTGCTCGCGGTTCATATCCTTCCACGTCTTTACAGAATCAGTTGCCGCTATGGCTGGTTTATCACCAGAAGAGGATTTTGAGCAACCTGTAAACATCGTTGCTGTAACTGTGAAGACCATCAGGAAAAGTACACCTGTCTTTTTCATGTGTTGTGATCGTAAGAATAGTTAGGTAAAAATGCAAAATTGAGTCAGCCAGTAACAACGCCGATGTATTGAGAGTTTTCACAACGGAGAATATTCAGTTCTGCTATATATTATCGTTGTTGAGCGAAGTGCAGAATCACTCTATATCGTTTACTAAATTCTTCGTCGGGCGAAAGCCACTTCTCGAAATGGTGTTTTTCGGGAATGTGCAGCTACTCCCCAAAAAACTCTTGAACACTTTTCCGCTTGTCTAACGTTATCACATACAATATGACCGTAAGTGAATTACAAGCACGAACTTCTGAACTTCAAGCCGAACTTGAGCCGATCGCTACCGCGGTAGCTCTCGAAGAATACAAACTTGCCCATTTGGTGCGCAAGGGTTCTATCGCGGCGATGTTCGAGGATCTTAAGAACGTATCCAAAGAAGAGAAGCCTGCCGTCGGCAAGGCACTCAATGAACTTCGCACTACCATTGAGGATAAATTCAAGGACAAAGAAGCATCATTGGGGGGTGCGAAGAAGACAGATTCTGCGAAGCTCGATCTTTCGATGCCTGCGCGTCCGCTCTCTGTATCGGAGCCGGGGCATGAACATCCGCTTATTAAGACGCTCAACGAAATGGTCTCGATCTTCGAGTCTCTTGGCTTTTCTGTTGCTTATGGACCTGAAGTGGAAGATGATGAGCATAATTTTGGTAAACTGAATTTTGCGCCCGATCATCCTGCCCGTGATATGCAGGATACATTTTTTGTAAAGCCTTCCTCAAATTGTAAGCAAGGGGAAGACCACGTTCTCCTTCGCACTCATACATCACCCGTTCAGGTGCGGTTGATGGAGCAAGGAAAATTACCTATCCGTTCGGTGATGCCAGGAAGGGTTTATCGGAATGAGGCAGTAAGTGCACGAAGCGCGGCCTGTTTCTTTCAGCTTGAAGGCTTGGTGATAGATAAGGGCGTTTCGATGGCTGATTTGAAAGCGGTGCTTTTACAATTCGTCAAGCAATTTTATGGCGATGATTCGAAGATCCGTCTTCGCCCATCGTATTTCCCATTCACAGAGCCAAGCGTGGAAGTGGATGTAAGTTGTTATCTCTGCGGCGGCAAGGGATGCCGAGTCTGCAAGCAATCAGGTTGGCTCGAAGTTCTTGGCGCAGGGATGGTGCATCCTAATGTACTCACCGCCTGCTGCATTGATGCAGAAGAATATACCGGCTACGCCTTTGGCATGGGAATTGATAGAACCGCATTAATGCGCTATGGAATAAACGATATTCGCCTTTTCACCGAGAACGACTATCGTTTCTTAGCGCAATTTTAACTCATCTTTTTATAAACATTTATATTGAAAATGAAAACGATCAAATATTCTCTCTTGATACTATGCCTAGCAGTATTAGGATTCACAGGTTGCTCTGACACTGCGACAACAACAACGCCAACCGTTGCTCGGACGTATCCCAAAAGCGGAAGCTCATATACATACACGAAAACCAATACCGATGGTTCAGGTAATCCCAAAGCAGGTACTGATTCAACGCGGACTGCTACAGTAGTAGTGGATGCACACTCTTTTTCATCCAAGGATACCGTCATTACTTATGTGGAGACTGGCGGATCAACGAGTGATACGACCAATCTTAGTTACGAAAAAAATGGTGACGTATCCTTATATCGTGGCAATGGTATCCCAGGCTTACCGTTTGCATTGCCAATTGTCATTACCTCATGGTGGCAGCTACCCTTTGTTTCTGGCTCAGCGGTAACCATTATTAATGTTGATACAAATCTGCCTCTTTTCATTGGGACAACGCAGGTGACGATCAAGAAAGTCGTCGGTACGGCTACGAAGTCAGGAACAGAAAATATTACGGTTGGCACAAAAGTACTTTCCTGCCAAAAGACGGATGTTGTTTTCAGCGTAACGGCAGAGGTTATCGGGTTGGGAGAATTACCAATTGCAATTACAACGTCATATTACTATTCTACTGAACTTGGGTATTTTGTAAAGTATGTTCAAACGAACGATCCAAAGTTGGCATTGATCTTGGGTGCAAATGCACCGAGCAACTACGTACAGGTACTTACTGCATACTCGGTAAAATAATATTCTTTTGTGTATTCTTAAACCATGAAGATTTCGCTTGATTGGCTTCGGCAGTATATAGATTTCGAGCATACGACGGCAGAACTTGCTGATCGGTTGACTGCACAAGGCATTGAAGTTGAAGCGATCGAAGACTTTGCTTCACGCTTTGATCGGATCGTTGTGGGAGAAATTTTGGAAGCAAATCCACATCCGAATGCTGATAAATTGCGCGTGACGAAAGTCAATATCGGCTCCGGTGAACCGCTTGGTATCGTCTGCGGTGCGCCGAATGCACGTGCTGGAATCAAGGTCGCTGTTGCGACAATTGGTGCTGATCTCGGAGGAGGTTTTGTCATTAAGAAGTCGAAGATAAGAGGTGAAGCAAGTGAGGGTATGCTCTGCTCGGAAAGCGAACTTGGTCTATCCGATTCGCATGATGGGATATTGGAATTGCCGATGGATTCGGTTATAGGTATGCCTCTTGCGCAAGCACTGGGTAAGAGCGATGTCGTTTTCGAGATCGGCTTAACCCCAAACCGCGCCGATTGCCTGAGCCATATCGGTGTGGCGCGAGAAGTCGGGCTATCGGGCGGGAAGAATCTTCGTCGAGGCGTGATAGATTACGATTACCTGAATAACTCGAAAGAAAAGGCAAGTGATGCAGTAAAGATCACTATCGAAAATTCAGAACTTTGTCCGCGCTACGCAGCGAGAGTTGTGCGTGGTGTGAAGGTGAAGGAATCGCCACAATGGTTGAAGGCAAGGCTTGAGGCAGTCGGATTGCGTCCGCGCAATAACATTGTTGACATTACGAATTTTGTCTTGATGGAATGTGGCCATCCGCTTCATGCTTTCGATCTGAAGATGGTGAAGGATTCGCATATCATCGTGCGGATTGCCGACGGATTTGCGGAGAAATTCACGACACTTGACGATAAGGAAAGAAAACTTCCGACGACAGCACTTCTCATTTCCGATTCCGAAAAACCACTTGCTATTGCAGGTGTAATGGGTGGAGGGAATTCTGAAATTACTGATGCGACGACCGATGTGCTCATCGAATCAGCATACTTCAATCCATCATCAATTCGCAAGACTGCAAAAGCATTAGGTCTTTCGACAGACGCTTCTTATCGCTACGAACGCGGTACGGATATTGAGATCGTAACATACGCTGTTGACAGAGCCGCCGCATTGATGGCTGACCTTGGCGGTGGTGTAGTGCTTGAGGGTATCGTTGAT
>JBKJHR010000226.1:0-11574 GCA_046598695.1 Kapaibacterium sp. (SeqCode) | reverse complement strand
TTTTGCCGCACTTTTACATGACGTTGCCAAACCAAAAACGAAAAATTTTCGTGATGGATACGGCTGGACGTTCTACGGACATGATGTGATCGGTGCGAGGTGGGTGGAGAAGATATTCCGTCGCATGAAGCTCCCCCTCGAAGCCGCTAAATACGTTCAGAAGCTCGTCGCATTGCACATGCGTCCGATGGCACTTGTGGATGAAGGCGTAACCGATTCGGCTGTGCGCCGCGTCCTCTTTGAAGCGGGGGAAGATATAGATGATCTACTGACGCTTTGCCGCGCTGACATAACATCGAAAAACCCACGTCTGCTCGTCAAGTATCAATCCAACTACGACCGCGTTGAGTTAAAGATGCGAGAGGTTGAGGAGAAGGACAAGATGCGTGCTTTCCAATCACCCGTTCGTGGTGAGGAGATCATGCAGATAACGGGGTTGCCTCCATCAAAGACTATCGGCATATTAAAGACTGCTATTGAAGACGCCATTATTGACGGCATCATCGCAAATGATTATGATGCAGCGAAAGAATATCTCTTGGAAATTAAAGACAGGATCGTTGCAGAAAATCCGATGACAGAGCGAGAGAGGCAGAGGCAGAACCCCTCATAAAATGTTATTGCGAGAGAAGCGACCCGAGAGCGACGTGGCAATCTCCTGATGCTGGCACAAATATCTACTTTACCACTTCTTTACTTTTAAATATTCTCATAAAGAATAAATTCAAAAAGCCCATACATAACGTAACAATGATCCAGCCCCAAATGTTGAGCGAAGGCACCGGTGCAGAATCTTGGAATGAAGAGGGCATTAGACCATTCCGCAGTAACAGCTGTGTGATGGACAAAATCGAAATTGTCACACAAACTACAACGCAACCTTCTATAATGGTCTGTTTTTTCATGGGTGTAGAAGCATATATTCTCAATATTTAAAACACAACAAAACTACATTTTATCCCGTCCCATAAAAAAAAGGGCACGTACAACGTGCCCTTTACAAAAAAAAATAATTATACTTCTTAGTACTTCACCGAACAACCATACGCTTTTGTTGTTGATGTGCTGACTGCTTTACCTGCCTTTAATTCATCAAGAGCCTGTGCAATGTAGTTGATCTTTGCATTTACACCGCCATCGGTTGAACGGTCGTCATCGATCGCGCCGTTATACGCGATCTTGCCGTCACCAGTGACGATATACATGTGTGGCGTGGTCTTCGCGCCGTATAATTTACCAACGGTTCTATCACCATCCATCAAGTTTGCCGTCGCAGATGACTTCCAATCACCCAAGATCGTTTTGCATTCAGCAGCTGTCTTTGCTTCAGGATGATCGGGACGAGTTGAATTTATCGTAAGCCATACGACGCCTTCGCCTGTATATTTATTCTGCAACTTTGGCATATTGCCATTTGCATAATGCCCAACAACGAATGGGCAACCAGGATTTATCCATTCAAGGACGACCGTCTTTCCTCGGAAATCAGAAAGTTTGTGAGAAGCACCGTTAATATCGGTGAGCGTAAAATCAGGAGCTACATCACCCGAAGCAAGAGGATCAGGATGCGCAGACGCAATAATTGCAGGTATCATCATCATAAGAACAAGTAGTATTTTCATAGCCTATACAAAAAAAAATGTGAAAAAGAAAACCTTTACAAGGTCATAAAACGTGTTTCGAAGCCTATTGTTTCACCGGGATCGTCACATCATATCCCTGACGGTCCAAGAGGGCGATTCCGCGTATTTTCGTGATCGGCTTTGCGCCATCCTCAAATTGAAGGGGCACTTTGAAACCGGTTGGGAGCAATTCGATACGCGAGTAATCAACGACAAATCCCTCTATGACTTCGGGATAAAAATCGGTAAGTGTACCGGGATTCATGTCGCCAAATTCTACGAGAAGAGAATAGCCATCTTTGATCGGAGTAACGGTTGTTTTCGTACTCTCTAGATTAAAACCAATGCCGGGCTGGGGCATACGCGCAGTCCAACGATCGATCGTTGATTTATTTGCCTTCAACTCTGCAGCCGTGAGCGTACTTGCATCAAAGAAAACATCTTTCTTGCCAGGGATGCAGCTGCTTTTGCAGACAAGCCATTTAAGGTGCAACGTGAGCTTGGGCGAGGTACTTGCTGTTATCGGAGTCACGCGCACCAAGAACACCACTGAATCCTCATAGCCATAGGAAACTGAGCCTTCAGCAACGATCTTTTTCGGAGTAGGGTATTGCACTTCGCCGAGTTTGTAGCCGCTTGTGCTATCAACACTGATCTCAAAGGGAATACCGGAGTCTCCCGGATTCTTCCAATACGTATGCCAACCTGTTTCGATCTTGCATTTAATGCCGAGCGTAAACGCCTTCGTAAAATTCTGCGTCCCGCAGATAGCTGTCGGCGTGATGATCTCAACGCCATTAACGATCTGCGCATTCGCATGAGCGACAAGCATAAGCGAGAAAAGGAATAGTAGAAGTTTTTTCATCATAAGATATTACGATAGACTGGTAGAAAACGTTTCCGAGTGGGTGATTCAATCCCTTATCGTATTTTTGCACCTAATATGAACGAACCAACGTGGCATCAATATATCGAGGAAGAGAAATTATCGCAAGGGAAGATCGTATGCCAGAGCATCGAAGGAAAGAAAGTCCTTGTGACGCGCTCGAATGGCGAGATCTTTGCTTGTGGTGCGATCTGCCCACATCAAGGTGTCTCTATGGAAGAGGGCTGGGTCTTTGATGATGAATTAACCTGCCCTGAACATACGTGGGTGTTCTCACTAAGAACTGGCGAGCTAACATGGCCCGGCGCAGGACCTCGCATCCCGATCTATCCGACGAGAATACATGACGGATTCGTTGAAATAGAGATCAGGCAATAAAAAAGGTGGCACTTTGCCACCTTTTAGAATATCTATTCAAGGTTAGTTACATCTTTTCTTTGAGATCAGCAACATGGATCTTACTACCCTTCATCTTACCGATGACGACAACTTGCATATCCTTCTCTTTTGATGAATTCTTCAAAAGATTCGCAGCCATTGTATTCCCCTTCTTATCGAAGGCAGTCCACTTGCCGCCTGTGAAAACTCCGAAGCCGCTTGACGCGCAATGTTCTTCGGTAAGACATTCTTTCGAGTGTTTCGGTGCTTTTGCATCCGTCATCTTCTTCGAGCACATCTTGTCAACAAGATAGCCCGACCATGAACCTGGCGCCTTCATAGCTTTTGGAGTACCAGCCGCAAAACTCATTGATGCAAAAAGCATCATCCCAAGTGCAATTGTAAGTATTCTTTTCATATTCATAAAATGTGTAATGTTAATCCCCTTACTATACAATAAAATCGTTAGAATGGATTCGTCCGAATGAAATCGGCAGCCACAGGCTTTTCAAAGAATTTCGCCTCTATCATCCCAAACAACTTTACAAAAGAATATCCGAGTAACATACCCATCATGGCTCCAATGATAGTGTCCGATGGATAATGCAACCCGAGATAGGGGCGCGACAGCGCAACGATAAAGGCAACAATGAAGAGTGTGATCACGACTGATCTTGTTCTGAAGAGCAGTGAAAAGAACATTGCGACACAAAAATTATTTACCGCATGGGATGAAGGCAAACTAAATCCTCCGCGCATTCCATCCGGTAATCGTATCCATTCGACAACACGCAAGCCTGTCGGCAACTCTGCACATGGTCGTAGTCGTCCTATCCAGTCTTTGATAAAGACATTTGTGATCAGATTTGCAAAGCTGACAAGAATTACGACCGCAACGACCATTCGCACCCCATGCCATTTATACTTCCATATGAGGAACAGAGCGGAGAGAATATATACGGGGAGCCAATTGCGAGAGTTGGTAAGGAAGACCATCACATTATCAAGCCAGTCCGCGGCAAGCGTGTGGTTGATAAAGTATAGAATACCGAGATCAACACTCTCAAACATTTTTCTTCCTTCTTTGTATCAGTCCCATGAGGAAAAAGAAAAAAGCTGATGCAAGCGTCACCCACATAAAAGGTATCGCTATCACATCGCCGATGCGCGTATAGAGAGTCAATTCTCGTTTGAGTGGGATACGTGTAGAGATAGATGCACTTGTCATAAGCTCCGTTTCTTCAACGATATTTCCTCTGTCGTCAATCACTGAAGAAATACCTGTATTTGCCGAACGCGCGACCCATCTTCTGTTCTCGATAGCGCGAAGCACAGCATATTGATTATGCTGATGCGGACCGGAGCTTTTGCCATACCATCCGTCATTCGTGACAATAGTGATAAACTCCGCGCCGCGCTGTACGAACTCACGCACAAAATCAGGATACACTGACTCATAGCAGATCATTGTGCAAAAGCGGGCAGTATCTATCTGAGATATGCTTCCTCCTTTATAGGGCAATGCGAATACATCATAATTTTTTCCGGTATTCCAACTACCAAGTCCGACACCCCATTTGAATATATCACCAAGTACAGGAATAGCGTCAACAAACGGAACGCGCTCACCGAAGGGGACGAGCTTTTGCTTGTGATATCTTTGGTAGTTAAATTTTCCACTCGGTTCTTTGTAGAATAAAAGAGCAGAATTCCAATCGCGATAAAATAGATCAGGTGAAGCTGTCGCTTTTGCATCAGAGGGAATAGAGTCTCTACCCTTTTCGTACTCTTCCCTATCTGGGATTCCAGTGAGAACGGGAATACCAATACGATTGATAAATCCATACAAGTCTTGCAAGTCCTCAGCTGTCCGCGCAATCGTGAGTGGGTAGGTGATCGCTGTTTCGGGCCAGATCAGTAGATCGCTTGCGGTAGAATTCTTTGCAAGAGCAGTCATTGACGAGTGATACATCGAATCTGTCACTGCACGCGCATTGGCCTGCCACTTTGCCCATGGGTTGATGTTCGGTTGAATGATCGTAACATTGACCCCCCTCCCCCCCTTTATCGGAAAAGGGTTTACCAACATTCCATAGAGATATGGAAGTATCATAATTACCGAGATTCCGGCAACGCAATATATTTGGATCTTCTTTTTTACTCCAAGTGCGTTCGTTGCCAAAGCGATCTTTGCACCAAAAACAATTTTATATCGGATGAGAACATACAGCAGGATATTCACAAGAAGAATTGCAAGCGAAAGCCCATAACTTCCTGTGAATTCGATGAATTGAATGTAGAGGAGGTTATACGTTTGCGTATTGAAGAGATTCAACCACGGAAAAGAAAGGTCGCCGACTGAGTGAAGATACTCGAAGCCAATCCAATATACAGGCAATGCAATAAGAGCAGAAAGCGCACCATAGCGTCTGCGCGTCGCATCATAGAGCAATATCGGTAGCATAAAAAAGAGCGGATGAGCTACTGTCAATGCAATTCCCGCAAACATCAAGAAAGGATCAACATTCCCCTCCCCCTTCCATCCACCAACCCAATAGGTAGCTATGAGTGACCATACAAATACACCGACATAGCCGATCTTTGCCGCATCAAACCATCGCTCTGATCTTTCGAGCGCGATCAATAAAGGTACAAGCCCCAAAAAAGCAGCGAACCCCGCAATGAGACCGAATGGTGGAAACGACAAACCAAGAAGAATGCCGGAAAGAATGGAAAACAAGTATGAAGAACGTGGTAGCTTTGACATGTAATGCAAATCTACGGGAAGAACTGACGATGGCTACTCAAATCGGAGTGCATCGATCGGATCCATCTTCGCAGCTTTCATTGCGGGATAGAGGCCAAAGACGACTCCGACAAACACGCAGACAAGCAAGCCGATACCGATCCACATAAATGGGATATACACTGCTGTGTGCATGAAGAAGGCAACAATATTACCAAATGCTACACCAAGGATGATGCCGATGATCCCGCCAAGCAAACAGAGCACGACGGCTTCCGTGAGAAATTGCCCAATGATGCTGCTTCGTTGTGCACCAAGTGCTTTGCGAATACCGATCTCCTTTGTGCGCTCTGTCACGGAGACGAGCATGATATTCATAATACCGACTGATGCAGCAAGAAGCGCGATCGCACTAATGCCGGCTCCGGCATAGACGATATATTTAGAGAAGCTCTCAAATTGTAAATTTAAGCTCGTGTTCGATTCAACTTCAAAATCATTATCTGCCCCCGGCTTTACTCCGCGTGCCGAACGAAGCGCACCGATCACTTCATCTGTCGTACTTCCAACAGCCTTCTCATTCGCTGCACGCACTGTCATATTCAATGAGGTCAAGTCTTTATCTACAAAATACTTCTGCTCATTGGTTATCGGTATAAGTGCCATCTTATCAAGCGAAGCACCACCACCGCCCCCCTTTGGGACGAACGTACCAATAACAACATACGGACGATCATTGAGCTTTACCGTCTTACCAACAGGGGAAGAGCCGTCCTTAAAAATGCGAGCAATAATGTCTTTCGTGAGGATACAGACGTCACGAGCGTACTCCACATCTTCCTTTGTGAGCATTCTGCCCTGGTCAATCAAATAATTATGATTTGTAGCAAAATACTGGTCAGAGCCGAATAGCTCGAATTGCGGGTCGCTTTTTTCATTGCCAAATGCAACAGTAAGCGGCGCAAGTTCATGTTCAGCACTTACAGCAACTGGGAGTGACGTAAATTCATGAACATATTTGATCTGGTCATAGGTGATAGACTTACGATTGACATACTTCAACCAATCGGCACCACCCATTTGGATAGAAGGAAATTTCTTTACGGTAAACGTCTCACTCCCAAGCTGGGAGAGCGAATTGCTTATACCATTGGTTAAAATACCCAGCGCAGTCATGGCACCGATAATGGAGAACACACCAACAATAACAGAAAGCATCGTCAAACCCGCCCGCAGCTTATTCGAGCGCAGACTTGTAAATGCCATCCGTATATTTTCGCCAAGTTGCATTTATTCGTATCGAAGTGCATCCACGGGGTCGAGCCGTGATGCTTTTAGCGCAGGTGCAATACCACTTATGATGCCGACGATCAGTGAGAGCACAATGCCAATAACGGCAAATTTGATCGGGAAATTAATATGCAGATCGGAATCAGCAAGCAAAACATCATTTGCGATCACAGCAACAGGGTAGGCAAAAGCGATCGCGATAAGCCCAGCAAGAAGCGAAAGCATGGATGCTTCAAAAAGGAATTGGCGCGTGATCGATTTGCGGTTCGCACCGATCGCCTTGCGAATACCGATTTCTCGTGTACGTTCTTTTACGCTCACAAACATAATATTCATTATACCGATACCACCAACAAGGAGCGATAAGCCCGTGATGAGATAGCCAACGACACTGAGCAAGCCTGATATCTTATCTATCTGCTCGTTAAATTGATCTTGATTATTAATGCCAAAGTTCAATGCTTCTCCAACTTTAAGTCTGCGCAGAGAACGCATGAAGAATTCAAGTTCATCTCTCGTGTCTTGCTTTCGTTCAATAGAGTTTGATTTGACGCCAATGGTTACATCCTGATCTTTCTCACCATACGCAGTTTGCAAAGTGCGGAACGGCATCAGCACTTGATTATCAACGGTAAAAACGGCAAAGAGGCCACCGACGCGCTTTGCTACACCAATGACTTCGAGTGGATACCCTGTAACGCGAATCGTCTCACCAAGCGGTGAGCGATTCGGGAAAAGTTTGGTTGCTATTTCATAGCCAAGGATACATACAGGCCGTGCAGAAGCTAATTCGGTTGCTGTGAAGAACCTTCCATTCTCAAGCACGAGCGATTCGGTTTGTAAATATCCTTCGTCTACGCCATTGGCGTTTATCGCGTTGACACTTCTAGCTTTATACTTTGCATCCTGTCCCCATTTATTTGAGGACATACTAAAAGCAGAAGCCGTTGTCATCTTGTTCCTCAGATAATCAACGTATTCTTTTTTTATCTGCGGGCGATTGCGCATCACACGCCAATCCCCCCCACCCCAATCCCACTTGTCAACATAATAGACTTCGGTCTTCATGCTGCTTGCGGTCTGACGGAAAAGGGAATCCATTCCATCAAGGAATGCCCCCATAATTGTGACAGTAAATACACCGATCACAATGCCAAGCATCGTCAACCCCGCACGTAACGGATTGCTCCGTATAGCGCGACCAGCTATTGAAAGTGTCTCAGATATATTATGAAAGAATCTCAAGTACGTTTATTTGATTTGTTCGTCACGTTCGATCTTCCCGTCACGAACTCTCACGATGCGATGCGCATGACGCGCAATTTCTTCTTCATGGGTAACAAGCACGATAGTGTTTCCCTTGTCACGCAGATCCTCGAAGAGACGCATGATCTCGTCGCCTGTTTTGGAATCAAGATTTCCCGTGGGTTCATCGGCAAGGATGATCGAAGGATTTGTCACAAGCGCACGAGCGATAGCCACACGCTGACGTTGACCGCCGGAGAGTTCGTTCGGCTTGTGCGAAGCACGATCTGCCAATCCAACATTCGCAAGAGCTTGATATGCACGCTCCAAACGCTCATCTTTTTTTATACCTGCATAGACAAGTGGAAGCTCGACATTATGCAGAGCATCACTTCGCGGCAAAAGATTGAATGTTTGGAAGACGAACCCGATCTCGCGGTTACGTATCTCTGCAAGTTCATCGTCATCAAGCCCCGCAACGTTTGCACCGTTGAAGTAGTAGTTACCCGAACTTGGCGTATCAAGGCAGCCGATCAGGTTCATCAATGTGGACTTTCCCGATCCAGATGGACCCATGATGGCAATATACTCATTGCGCTTCACGCCCACCGTCACTCCGCTCAACGCATAGATATGCTCAGAACCCATGTCATAGACACGAAAAATATCTTCTAAATAGATAACGGAGTTCTGCGGAGTATGTTGATCCATTTCCATAGTATTTACTTCTTCTCAGGCGCTGGTTTTGTAGCCCCGAATGTATTTCCTTCTATGCGGACGAGTGACTTATCCTGCAATTCTTTCGAGACAGCGGAGTAATTTCCCTTCACGATCTCTTCGCCGCCCTTTATGCCTTCGAGTATTTCGACGAATGAGTTATCCGAAATACCCGTTTTAACAGGCACTGCCTTTGCTCTTCCGTTCTCGACAATAAATACGATCGTCGGGGACTCATCAATTTTCTGCGCTTGCTTTGCATTCTTGCTTACTTCCGATACTTGCGGCTCATCTTTGCTCTTTTCGGCAACAGGAGCTTGTGTTGTGCGGCGCGTCACTGCCATAATGGGCACGGTCATTACATCAGCTTTAGTCATTGTCTCGATCTTCGCTGTGCAACTCATCCCCGGACGCAATTCGCCTTCTTCAAAACCTTCCAGGCGTAACTTCACTGCAAAGTTTGTAGATTGATCTTGTGAGCCAATTCCTTTGAGCTTCGCACTATTGGCGATCTCAACGACGAGCGCAACAAATACCCTATTCGGGAATGCATCGATCGTTACACGAGCAGTATCACCGATCTTGATATTCACGACATCATTTTCATCAACATCTACTTCAGCATTCATTACCTTCAGATCGCTGACAGTCATCATTTCTGTACCAGAGAACTGACTTGTTCCGACAACCTTCTCACCGAGTTGAGAAATGAGTTGGGTGATGATACCGTCCATCGGCGCTGCAACGGTCGTTTTGCGAAGTGCTTCTGCAAATTGTTTAAGCTGGCTTGACGTTGCAGAAATGTCGTAGTTCGATGCTTTGAAATTTGCATCCGAAACGTCGAATTGGCTTTGCGCCTGCTCAAGTTCAGAAGCGGAGAGAATCCCTTTTGAATTCAACTCTTTCGCACGTTTGAGCGCAAGCTCTGCTTGGATGCGCGTAGCACGTGATTGCTCGCTGCGGGCACGTGAGCCTTGAAGTTGCGCATTCGCAGCATCATATTGTGCTTCAATGCTCGTTGGCTTGATACGAGCAAGCAACTGCCCCTTCTTCACGCGAGTACCTTCTTTGAAAGGAAGGTCTATGATCTCGCCAGATACTTCAGGCGAAACTTTCACCTTATACTCAGGCTGTATCTTACCTGTAGCTTGCACAACTTCTGTGATCGTCCGTTTTGTGGCTTTTTCCGTCTGAACGAGAATTGCCTTTTCTTTGCCACTATTGACAACGATCAACGCCACGATTGCCAGAACAACGACAATGATCGAGATCAACAACCAACGGTTGCGTTTTTTCTTTTTCTTGAGCTTGCTGACAACATTTACCGTTGCCGTATTTGGTGCTGTTGGGTTTGTTGGGGTGTCCATAAACAGATAATAGTGATGACTATAAAATTGTAATAGGGGTGATCAATAATTCCATCTACCCAAGAGATACTCAAGTGTCTTCTGAGCCAAAAGGTAGGTATATACTGCGTTCACATAACTCGAACGTGCCGTTTGGATCGTTGCCTGTGCAACGATAAGATCAGTCTGAATTCCTGCGCCGGCTTTCAAGCGTTCTTCGGCAGAGCGTAAACTTTCCTCAGCAGCACGAAGCCCTCTATCAGCGGCTTCAACAGAGCGTTCGCTGTTCTTGAGCGTATTGTACGCCGTCCCTACATCATTACGATATTTCTGCTCTTGTTGTTGAAGGCGGATCTTGCTTGTTTCAATATCAATGTTCTGCGTTTCTATCTGCGATCGGAACTGGTTGCGGTCATAGATCGGTACAGAAAGAGAAAGTCCGCCATAAAGACTATTTCTCATAAAGACTTTTGAGACATCAGAGTTTGATCCTCGCCCTTGTATGCCAAAACTTGCGTCAAGACTTGGCAATAGATTCGACCGCGTAATTCCGACAGAAGCCTCGGATGCAAGAATACCTGCCCGCAATGCTCCAAAATCTTCACGTGTATTGATCACGTTCTGCATTTCAGTTTCTGATGGCGATGCTTGGATCGTATTTCTTTTGATCGCAGCAATTGATGTATCGATCCCCGTCGTTCCAACTTCAAACCCGCTCCAATATCCTACGGGCAAGTTCATCGCGTAGAAGAGGTCGCCTTTGGCATTATCATAATCATTCTTTGCCGTAATGCTTTGCAGTTCTTGCTGACTTACAGCGGCTTCTTGCTGATATACCTGACCAACTGCCACTGCGCCTGCTTGGTACAAACCTTTGACGCGATCAAGCTGTGCTTGAGATTGCGCCAACGTCTTCTCGGCAGATTTAAGTAGTTCTTTCGTCCGAAGCGCGTTCATGTATGTTTGTGTGATAGAATAGGCAACAGATTGATGCTCCCACTTCAAATTATACTTTGCCGCATCAAGTGTGTACTGCGCACTACGGATGCGTGCTGCGTCTCCACCACCTGCATAGAGATTGAGGTTGCCCCCGATAGAGTAGCTCAATGATTGTGAGGCAGCCGGAGACTCCTCTCCAATAGGGACAAAGGAAAATGTCGTGGAGTCGTAGCCGAGGATAGACTCTTTTGTGATCTGCTTGCCATAATCGTAGCCGGCTCTTCCGCTGAAACTTGGCAAGAGGTTATCCCCTGCGGCTCCACGTTGGATCTCCGATTTTTGGAGGCTCAGCGAAGCGATGCGGGAATCGTAGTTTTTATCTATCGCCATTTTGATCGCTTCCTC
>JBKJHR010000189.1:0-4438 GCA_046598695.1 Kapaibacterium sp. (SeqCode) | reverse complement strand
TCCACGAGCACGGGTAGCGACGGAGCATACGATGTAGAACTTGAAACTCCCGGTAAATACTCTATCACCGCTGATGCTGAAGGGTATCTCTTTAATTCATCGTACATCGAAGTGGATGAATACGGCAAGATCACCAAAGGCATACGTGATGTCTATCTCGATAAATCGCTGGGTAGGATTCGCCTGTTGATCTTCTTTGATTTCGATAAAGAAACACTACAACAGTCTTCACTCCCCGAGCTCACTCGCGCAGTAAAGCTGATGAAACAGCATCCTGAAATGGAAGTAGAGATAGCCGGGCATAGCGATTCTAAAGGTGACCCAGCGTATAACAAAGACCTCTCTGAGCGTCGCGCAAACACCGTCGTCAATTTTCTTGTCCGTAATGGAGTTGACCGTAGCAGACTTTCCGCTAGTGGCTACGGCGAGACCGTACCTATCGCAACCAACGAAACCGAAGAAGGACGCGCAGAGAACCGTCGCGTAGAATTCGTTGTAAAAAAGAAATAAAGTGATAGTCTGAATCGCAGCTTCACGAAAATAAAGAATCTCTTGAAATGAGGTTTACCTTAATTCAAGAGATTCTTAGTTTTGCTCAGAAAGTTGCGTAGCATTTACAGCCCCCTATACATCCTCCCTACCTGCATCGATCTTCGAGGAGACAATCACAGCTAATTGATGAAATGCTTCTTCGGAAATAAGAGCTGGGAATTCCGTCTCGAAGAGCTGTTTTTTTGATTCGTCAAGGCGAATAGCAATGAGTAGCTCAACAGCTGATTCAAGTGATTCACCAGTCATGTACAGTGCCTTTGCTCGACCATAATGTGGATCAGCCCAACTTTCTTCAATTTTGATCGCCATTTCATAGGCTTTGGTGGCTTCTGCAGGACGGTTGAGTTCTATCAATGTCTCGGCATAATCGAACCAACCCTCGAAATCATTCGGAGATTGTTCAAGGACAACTCTATATGCAAGTAAAGCCTCATCAAAACGTCCTAAGTTGTATAAAGCATCTGCTTTAGCGTACCATAGTTCGGGATATTTATTATTGACACCCAGTGCTTTATCGTAATCTTCCAACGCTTTTCTTGGATGCCCTAAAGCATCATAACATGAACCTCTTCCGAAGTAACTTTCGGCGTGCTTGGCGTCATATTTTATCGCCTGTGTAAAACACCGAACTGCATCTCTAAATCGTTGAAGTTCTTCGTATGCATTTGCTAAATTATGCCATGCACTCACATCTTCCGCCTCATGCTTTAAGCATTCTTTGTAGGATTCTATTGCGTCATTCAGCTTACCGAGATTTGCATAAGCATTTCCACGATTGTACCATGCCGCTGCAAAATCATCTTTAATGGCAAGTGCCATTTCGTAACTGGAGATTGCTTTATGGAACATCCCCATTCTGTTATAAACGATACCGAGATTGTACCAGCCGTTATAATTATAAGGATCATGGTCTATATGCTGCTCGTATGCCTCCACTGCCGAAGCATAGTCTTCCAACGAATCATAACAAAAACCTAATTCGTAAAGAGCATCTTTGGCGTAATCTTCTTTGTCAATGAGAAACTTGAAGATCGATATTGCCTCTTTATAGCGCTCTACCTTCTCGAAGCACGTGCCTTTGCAAAAGAGAGCTTCTTCATTTGTTGGGTCGAGTGCTAAGACTCTATCAAAAAGTGCAAGTGCCTCATCTGCCCTGCCAAGAGCTTCAAGGGTTACACCAAAGTTGATGAGTAGCTCGGAATCAGTAGGATCAAGCGTTAGAGCTCGTTCGTAGGAGATGAGTGCCTCGTCAAACTTGAGATGGTGAGCCTCAAGCATTGCTCGGCGATGCCAAGCATCTGCACTGAAAGGAGAATGATCGGTGAGCAACACGCCGAAATGAAGTGCTTCCTCGAACTTGTCATTCTCAACACAGTAATTGATAAGCTCTTCAAGTATTTCTGCATTCAAGAATGCGCGGCGTTTGGAAGTGCCCTCTTTATGGGATGAAGGTTCGGCGGAAGAGTCAGAGCGTTTGGAGCGCAGATCTTCTCTATAACGGCGTAGCTCGTCCTCGAAGAAGCGGCTTCGGCTTTCGCTTTCTTCTTTTTTATCAGAGCTTTGACCGAAAAAGTCATCGTCTCCATAACTAAATTCGTCGAAATCTTCGTAGAGGTTCATATCTGATCTGTACTACGCAAAGAGTGAAGTCTTGTAACGAACTGTGCCTACTCACCAATTCTAACGCAGACATAGGTGAAGCTGTTCTCACAATATATGAACATATTATTAACCATGCAGAAAAGCAGTCCACATGATATAAACATCCAAAATCAGCGAATTGAGGGCATATTCGATGGTTTTGCCTATTTCTTGCTACAAAGATATGACAAGATCATTGAAATATCAACAGCCTGTGGGTAATTGTGGATAATTTGTGGGCAGAAACGGGGATAAATCAATATGAGGGAGACAGATGATGCTGGCATCCGGATAGCAAATATAGAAGAGGGAAAAGCGAGTATTAACTAATCTATCTGCAACACAGCTAAGAACGCCTCTTGTGGAAGCTCGATCTTTCCGACCTGCTTCATTCGCTTCTTGCCTTCTTTCTGCTTTTCGAGAAGTTTGCGTTTGCGGGAAATATCACCGCCATAGCATTTCGCCGTCACGTCCTTGCGTAACGCTTTTACCGATTCACGGGCAATAACCTTATTCCCAATAGCCGCTTGAATCGCAACCTCGAACATGTGACGCGGAATAAGCTCGCGGAGTTTAGTGCAGAGCTTTTTCCCCCATTCAAATGCTTTGTCACGATGGACGATCGTACTAAAAGCATCAACAGGGTCACCGTTCAAGAGAATATCAAGCTTTACGAGATCGCTTTGGCGATACTCCAAGAATTCATAATCAAGTGATGCATAGCCACGAGAGATGGACTTTAACTTATCATAGAAATCAAAGATGATCTCAGAAAGAGGAAATTCGTAGTGAAGATCGGCGCGGGTAGAATCGAGATAATTCGTGGTCTTATAAATGGCACGGCGTTCGGTAGCAAGTTTCATGATTGCTCCGACATATTCGCTCGGGCAGATGATCTGTGCCTTCACATACGGCTCCTCAATATATTCGAGCTTCCCTGCATCAGGCATTGAAGAGGGATTATCAACTTGCACCTTCTCATCGTTCGTCGTCGTGACGTGATACTCTACGTTCGGTACCGTCGTGACGAGGCTCTGATTGAACTCCCGCTCCAACCTCTCCTGAATGATCTCCATGTGGAGCAATCCGAGAAAGCCGCAACGGAAACCGAAGCCGAGAGCGATACTCGTTTCAGGTTCATAGACGAGAGATGAATCATTGAGCGTCAGTCTATCAAGGGAATCACGAAGCTCGGTATATGCCTCAGCATTTTGCGGATAAAGCCCTGCAAAAACCATCGGTTTCGACTCTTTAAAGCCGGCAATAGCTTCAGGCACACCATTACGGAAAGATGTGATCGTATCGCCAACACGTGTATCTTTCACATTGCGTACACCGGCAACCAAGTACCCGACATCACCTGCC
Organism: Kapaibacterium sp. (SeqCode); assembly: GCA_046598695.1. GTDB lineage: Bacteria > Bacteroidota > Ignavibacteria > Palsa-1295 > Palsa-1295 > JBKJHR01. The sequence continues at coordinate 880 of JBKJHR010000189.1, read as the reverse complement.
GAAAGCTGCTTTTTCGCTTCTCTACCTAAACGAAGAGTACCAATTTCTTCTACCTTATACTTTGATTTATTGTGCATGAAGATGATCTCATCACCTTCTTTGATGGTGCCATCCATCACACGCATATAGACGATGGAACCGCGATATGCATCGAAAAGCGAATCAAATATCAAGCAACGAAGTGGTGCATTAACATCGCCCTTTGGCGCAGGAATACGCAAACGGACAGCTTCAAGAATTTCATGTATGCCAATACCTGCCTTCGCACTTGCAAGTAAAATATCTTCTTTTTTGCAGCCGATGAGGTCAATGATCTGATTACTGACTTCATCGATCATCGCTGACTGCAAGTCCACTTTATTCAAGACCGGAATGATCTCTAACCCTGCATCGACGGCAAGAAAAAGATTTGTAATGGTCTGTGCTTCGATGCCCTGCGTCGCATCAACGACGAGAATGGCACCTTCACAGGCAGCGAGCGAACGGGAAACTTCATACGTAAAATCCACATGGCCCGGAGTATCCACCATATTATAGGTGTATTGGTTGCCATCTTCGCCCTTATATTGCATCATAATGGCATGGAGCTTGATGGTAATGCCACGCTCCTGCTCCAGATCCATATCATCGAGGACTTGGTTGTAATCCATCTCTCGCGCCTCGATCGTTTTGGTCTCCAATAGGAGCTTATCAGCAAGCGTAGACTTGCCATGATCAATATGCGCGATAATGCAAAAATTGCGTATGTGTTCTAATGATGCCATGTGTGGCGGTTTTTCGCTCTGTTTTTATGTTAGCAACAGAAAACACACCAACACCCGTTTTCGCTCCGAAGGAATAGAATATGGTAGAAATCAAAAAAAATTCAACATAAACCCAC
>JBKJHR010000069.1:0-19243 GCA_046598695.1 Kapaibacterium sp. (SeqCode) | reverse complement strand
AATTTTTCACGAAGCACATGCACCTGATAGTCGCATCTGGGGCAACGAGCCAGGAAATGGGCGATGCGATGCTCGAAGATTGGTATGCACATCGCCGCAATCCTGATACCATATTTTGCTCGCCAATCGTTGTCGATATGGCAGCACGAAAGTAATGATTATCGTATCACAACAAACTTCCCTGAGATCGCCTCGCCAGGTGAGGCATTTGGTGAAAGCAGGAAATGGTAATCACCTGAAGGGAGCTGCTGTGCATCGATCGTGAGGATATTCTTACCCTGTTTTGCATCAACGTCACTTCGTGAAATGACATTGCCAACCCCATCAATAATGAAAAGCATCATCGTATTTGTTGAAGCTGATGTATAGTCAAGTGTTGCCTTGAAATTGGATCGTGACGTGATCGGGTTCGGGAAAGTCGGCGACGTTCGTAACCCAATAACTTTGCCATCTAATAAGAATTGCTTGAGGATAGAGTCTCCACACTTCAATGAAAGAGATAGATCAAATGCTGATGAGATAAAGCCAAGTGTACATTTTGCATAGACGCTATCGTTGCCATTGAGCACGATGTTGTTTAAGAAAAGGGCTGTCGTCGTCGTATCGGTCAAGGTTACAATGAAGCGATACTCTATGATGGGTTTATTCGCAGGAATGTCGAGAAGTGGTACACCTTGAAATAGGAAGCGATCAGATCTATTTTTATAAGGAAGAATGCGAGTAGAACTTCCGGCAAGAAGATTGGTATTCGGGATGAGTGGTAATGGTGTATTTGTCAACGTGAAGAGATCATCGTTATAATTGATATTGAACGCAATATCACGCAAACCGGCTGATGCAGGAATTGCGGTTTCAGAGATCAGTTGAATTGTAAGAGTATCGCCTGCAAAGAATGTTGCGCGAACAGGTTGAAGTTTGAGCCTGATCGTATCCGTTGGAAGGACGTTAGCGATGATCGTTACGATCTGCGGAGAGATCGAGTCCGATGTTGAGCTTACATTGACAGTACCCGAAATAACACCAGCACGAGAAGGAATGTAATGCAATCGCAGATCGGTCTTGCCCCCTGGGGGAATTGTTGTAGATGGTTGTCGAAGTGCGATGAGCGAACCGCCGTCTATTGACCATTGGACATTTGTCAATTGTAATGTGTCGCAGCCTGAATTACTGAAAGTGATCGTAGTATCAATTGTCGTGCAGAGTTTGAAAGTACCAAAATCAATTACTGTTGGCGTAACTTCCAACACTCTATTCCCGAAGCCGACATTTAGTGAATAATACAGAATAGTATCTCGCTCTGCTTCATTTTCAAGCTGAAACGTGATCTTCATTGTCCCTGCCCAATTGCCAAGTGTTTTTGGTGTGACAGTGGTAGTGATTCCTATACCACTCCCATTATTGAAAGTCGTTGGTGTTCCTTTCGTCGTTGTCACGAGTATGTTGAGCGAAGGATTTGAAAGTGTAACGCTCTTGATCGTAACGTTCTTACATCCAGGATTTGCAAGAGCAATGGTAAATGTCTTTGGCGCGTCACAACGATTGAGCTTCTCACTAAAGAGTGTATCGCTGGCAGGAGTAATAGTAAGTGAGGCCGTGCCTGATGTACCAATTCCTGTAATCGGTATATTCAAAATGATCGGGTCGCCAAGCGACGTAAACTCAAGTGTTAGTATATTATTCTGTGTTCCGAGTACTGTTGGAGCAAAACGGATAGTGATAGTCTTTGTGCTATCAGGAAGGATATTCTCTGTGGGTGTTACACCGTTGACAATAGAGTATGGTGTGCCGTTCTTTAGTGATGCTTTCGATAGCTTCAGGGTGTCGCAGGAGAGATTATGAAGCGTGATCGTACTATCTTTCGGGGCACAGATACTCACGTTGCCGAAATCAAGGATGTCTGATGCCTTATATGAGCCTATTGAAGAGATCGAGGCAGATAGGGCTAGCGTTGTATCTCGTAATTTACCTTGGTGTCTGAGTTTGAGGGTAATAGTCGAAGAGTAATTGCCAACTTTTTTTAAGGTCAACCGAACTACATACGAGAAGCTTTCGCCCGGAGCAAGCCGAATAGGATAGACTATTGGAGTAAGGGAAGTCGTGAGTAATTGATAGTTGATAGGCGCGGTACCTGCTGCGCTGAGAATCGAAAGTGTATCGCACCCATTATTCTGCAATGTGAATAGCGAATCCTTTGGAAGGCAGAACGGAATTTGACCTATCGAAAGTTGAGGTGGCGTAAGCAACGCTGTTGGTGAATCACCGATTGCAGCTGCAGTGATGGTGATGACAGTATCACGAGTTGTCAGTAATGCCTTAGAAAGGAAAGTGATCCGAACCTGAACAGCGAATGAGGTATCAGTATGAATGTACTTACTTGGATCCCATAGAAATAAGACAGAGTCATCTTTGCCGCTTTCGATCGAACGAGGGAAGTTCGATTTGTTGATGATGGATATTGCACCACTCGTGACTACAGGGCTTGTAGCATCAAGAAACTGCGCGTTCAATATACTAAGACTATCACAATATTGATTTGCGATCTTTATACTCGCAACTGACTGATCGCAGATCCTACTTGAAAAGGTAATTGGTAAGCCCATAAAGAGCGGCTCAGGGTTTGGCTCGAAGATGGTCCCGTCACCACCGTTCCGCGTTTTCCATAGACTGAGTTTATCATCAAAAGCATAGACTATACCGCCATTACAACCCGTTACAAAAAAACGTTTATCGTTTTCATGGCGAGGTCCACCGACGGATTTCCATGTGAAGCCTCCATCATCAGAGCGGTATAGTCCAGTATATGCACCGTTATAATTTGTACTTTCAACTTGGATATAGAGATGTCCTTTGGCTCCTGTAATATGTCCATCCGTGAAGAAAGGGAAGGTGTAGATTGTCTGCCATGTTGCACCAAAATCCATTGATCGCATCACAACTGAGTTACCGACGGTGCCACGAGCATTTGGGTCTTTCTCACCTGCGACATAGAATATCTTCGAGTCCTTATCGCCGAAAACGCTCCATGCTTCCGTTGTTTGTTGTGGCACGATTGGTTGCCACGTCACCCCCCCGTCTGTGGTTCGCAACCAAGGGGTATTAGTATAGCAGGTAATTACTCCATGAACAGAGTCAACAAAGTCAATTCCATTGAGTCCACGTAGCAAAGTGTTTGCTTGAAATGTTGCCCCGCCATCGAGAGATGTTTCTCCGTTTCGTGTTTTGCTTCTTGTCGTAACGGTAACGATTTTCTTCGTATCATAGACGCAGGCAAAATCCCCGATGATTCCGGTAGGTGCCCAATTTCTACCACCGTCAATTGTTCTCCATAACGCGGGCAAGGTGCCCGGTTCTTCGACGCTTGCCCAGCCTTTGGAAGTATCGGTCATGACGATCTGTGTGATAGCTCCGACATAGCCTGATGGGACGTTTGCTTTCTGCCATGAATTTCCGCCGTCGGTAGTGAGATAGATGCCATAGACCGGTCCTGCAGTATATCCAACGATACCTCGTGCTTCGCTAAAGAAATACATTGACCAACCGTGGTAGGAATTCGAGAATGGTACAACGAGAGGTAGCTTCTTCCACTGTGCAGGGACGGTGTTTGGAAGAGACAGCAGAATACTCGCCACAATGCAAGCAAGAAAAGCTCGGAAACGGCAATGCCGCATTATACTATTCATAGTAGTTTCTTGTGGAGAGTCCTAAATATAACTCTTCTCGCGCGGAAAAGTTACAGTGAATGTACCATTTTAGGATTTTGTGAATAAAAACTCATTTGCAATGAAGAAACTTAATAGAATGAGACTCGTTCTCATAGGTGGCAATCTTATCACACTTTTTTATTATTATGCGTACCCATTTACTACTCATCATTTTTGCATTGATACCGACATACCTCTTCGCCCAAGAGGGAGAGCGCGAAGCCCCGCTTTCGCATCATGCACTTGGTGCATCTGCGTCAATGTTATCAGGTCCCGGAATCAGCTACCAATATATTTTTGCTGAGGACCAGCGTATCCAGTTGACAGGATTTGCTTACTATCAAAAGGATGGAAATAACGGTGACAATATGATCGGTATTATTGGTGCGGAATACCAGCATGACATTGTATCAAACCGCTCAACTCGTTTTTATGGATTTCTTGGTGGACATTATTGGTATAATCGGAATAATTACTCAACCTATGTAACATATGATCCTCTAGGTGGAGGAACATTCACAACTGCATACACAGACAAAATGTATGCAATGGGGGGAGGCGTTGGTATAGAAGTATTTTTGTGGAGGCATATTACCATGAACCTTGATCTCGATCTATTATATCGTAGTGAAACACGTACAAATTATAATAGCGACGGTTCTTCGCAAAATGATTACGGATCACCCTCACAATACTTTGGTCCCGGAATAGGTGTTGGATTTTTCTATAGATTCTGATAGGCAACGATGCCCATAAAAAAGGATAGGACTGTTAAGCCATCACTTCGTGCAGTTGCAAAGCGAGGGAAGAAAGAATCATTCGCGGATAAGCAGGTGCGCTTTGATGCTATTGTATCGAAGCTTCATACGCTATACCCCGAAGCACATTGTGCTCTTGATTTTACAAATGCCTTTGAGCTTCTCACGGCGACGATACTCTCAGCTCAGTGCACAGACGAACGGGTGAATATCGTTATGCGAGATGTGCGCAGCAGATTTCCATCTCCAACTGCAATGGCACATGCCGAAGCGGAGGAGATCGAGGAAGTAATTCGTTCGACAGGGTTTTTCCGACAAAAGACGAAGTCAGTGAAGTCAATGGCAACAGATATCGTCGAGAAGTTTCATGGGGAAGTGCCACAGACAATGGAGGAATTAGTTACACTGCGAGGAGTAGGCAGAAAAACAGCGAACGTCGTCTTAGGAAATGTCTTTGGAAAAGCAGAGGGGATTGCCGTTGATACTCATGTCACGAGACTTACAAATCTTCTTCATCTTACGAAGCACACTGATGCCGAAAAGATAGAGCAGGACTTGATGAAGCTCTCACCTCAAAAAGATTGGACAATGCTCACTCATTACATTATCTCGCACGGAAGAAAGATATGTATTGCGAACCGACCCAAATGTGGGGAGTGTGCTATTGCTGAATTGTGCCCGAGCCGAAAGACCGATTAGTTGATGACTTGGAATGTGCGTGCATCGCTTCCACCACCAACAAAGTTGATCCTCAACACATAGCTTCCTGAAGCTAAACCATCGAGTGACTTGATCTCAAGAGTATTGAAACCTGCTGAGAGTTTGTGAGCAGAACTTCCAAATGCCACTTCACGTCCGAACGCATCAAAGATGGAATATGAAATACCCGTCTCACGTGGGCTCTGAATCGAGACCTTGATCGCGCTTCCCTCTACCAAGGGACTTGGGTAGATAGAGCTGATCTTGGATGGATTCGTAGAAGAGAAAGACTTGTCATTAACCGTTGAGAGATCGGAATTAGATTTGGCTATGAATGTATAGCTCACCGTATCAGGTGGTGTCTTCCCAACATTTTCAAATTTAATAAATGCGATGAGCGAATCTGTACTATGTATGTCGGTTGTATAAACATGGAAAATGAAAGGGACAACTTCTCCTGGTGCAATTTCGACAAGGCTGCTCTCTGGTAGAGAATCTGTCCCGGGTTGGTAACAGACATTAAGGCATATCGTTGATGACCAGTTTGGCGTAGGAAGGAATTGCTTGCGGAAAAAATTAAAACGTATTATTTCTGTCGAGATGTTCTTGATGGATCCCAAAAACTCTCCACCACCATCTGCGTCTGCAAAATCAAGTCGTGTTTGTGTGATTTTAACCTGCAGGCTAGACACACTTTGAGTGGATTGAGTGGGTGACTGTGCTACGATCGCATCAAAGGGTTTTGTGGCATTACCATACTGCGCATCAATTCTATTAACGAGTACAACATCTGGTGCAACAAATACCTGTGCAGAAATCTTCAACAAAGGAAGAAACATCAGGAGAACAACAACAAATCTTTTCATATCAATAACTGGGGCAAAAAAGACACCCCTATACATAACCCAAAATGTGGAAAAATGTTTCAGCAGAAATAGTAGGCAAAAAACAATGGTATTTGGTCGAATATGCCACTTTCGTTTTTATTCATTACGCCTCGATCGGAATACAAAGATCGCCTTAGTGTCCACTTTTGTGGAATTTTAGGGTATAGTCTGGGGTTTACACCCGGCTAAATAATGCAATTCTCCATTCGGGCACAAACATCGAGGATCAAACTCAACCTGTTGCCTTGTATTCGGAGCGTTCATTCACTCTTTCTGCCATGAGGCATGAAGAGATCACAATTAAATTTCGGTACATTGTTCGCACACTCTTGTTTCGACAGAGCCTTGCGTTGTAGCATTGGCTTTGTGCCTTCAGTACACTCGATAGATCTTTCTGCGATCGCAGGGTATTTCGTTACGAAATAACCTAACGTTCGCTCCACCGGATATGCCCACAAGCGTATTCGGGTTTTGGTTTTGTACAAGTTTTAGTGTGAACCGATACCACTTACGCACGTAAAGAAGTTATGGCAAAAAAGACAAACGCTGCAGCTCCGCTCCTGAATGGTGCTCATATTTCAGAGAACGGACGCATCTCATTCAGTAAGATCCCGAAGGATTACACGATCCCCGATCTCCTCGATGTTCAGGTGAAAAGCTTTCACGAATTCCTCCAAGCTGGCGTTCCGATCTCGGAGCGTGGCGATACAGGTTTGGAAGCGGTGTTCAAACTGAACTTTCCGATCGTGGATTCACGTGAGACGTTCATCCTTGATTATCTTGATTATCGCCTCGAAAAACCACGGTATGGCATTCAAGAATGTCTTGATCGTGGCTTGACCTATAGCGTACCGCTGAAGACACGCTTGCGTCTTTCATCGAAGAACGCTGAAGAAGGCACTGAGGATTTCGTCGAGACGATCGAGCAGGAAGTCTTCTTGGGTAACCTTCCATTAATGACGGAGAAGGGTACCTTCATTATTAACGGCGCAGAGCGCGTCGTTGTCAGTCAACTTCATCGCTCACCGGGTGTGTTCTTCTCGGAGAGCTTGCATCCGAACGGCACAACGATCTATTCAGGTCGTATCATCCCTTTCCGTGGAAGCTGGGTTGAGTTTACAACTGATATTAATAACGTCCTTTGGGCATATATTGACCGTAAGAAGAAATTCCCGGTTACGATGCTGCTTCGTGCTCTCGGATATTCATCCGATGAGCAGATCCTCGAACTCTTCGAGCTTATTCAAGAGTATGATGTCAAGAAGCTTGACTTAAATGAATATGTCGGTCGCCGCGTCGCATCAGACGTGATCGATATGAATACTGGAGAAATTTTCCTTTCGAAAGATTCTGAGTTCAAGGAAGAGCATATTGAGCAGATGAAGTCCGGCGGTATTGTCAAGATCAAGTTTATGGATCTTGAAGAAACCGGTGGAACGGTCGTTCTGAATACGATCGCGAAAGATCCATCACGTTCGACAGACGATGCTTTTGAGTCTATCTATCGTATCATGCGCTCCACGGAAGCTCCTGATATGGAGACGGCTCGCGGCTTGCTCGAAAAATTATTCTTCACACAGAAGAGATATGATCTCGGTCTTGTCGGACGTTTGCGTTTGAACCAACGCTTAGGTTTAGACATCTCGACAGAGGTTACAACTCTTGCGAACGAGGACATTGTTGCAATTTTGAAATACATTATCAAGCTTCAGCTTGGTAAAGCTGGTCTTGATGATATTGATCACTTGGGCAATCGCCGCGTCCGCACGGTCGGTGAGCAGCTTGGTCAGCAGTTCAATATCGGTCTTGCACGTATGGCTCGTACCATTCGTGAGAGAATGAGCATCCACGATGAGAAGGTCGGTCCTGCCGATCTCGTGAATGCCCGCACCGTGACGAGCGTGATCAATACGTTCTTCGGTACGAACCAGCTTTCACAGTTCATGGATCAAACCAATCCGCTTGCTGAGATGACGCATAAGCGTCGTATGTCGGCTCTCGGACCTGGTGGTCTTACTCGTGAACGCGCAGGCTTTGAAGTCCGTGACGTTCACTATACACATTACGGCAGACTCTGCCCAATTGAAACGCCTGAAGGTCCGAACATTGGTCTTATCTCATCACTTTCCGTATTCGCACGTATCAATCCGTTTGGATTCCTTGAGACACCATATCGCGTCGTCAAGAACAACAAAGTGACGAGTGAGATACTCTATCTTACTGCTGACGATGAAGAAGATAAGATCATCGCTCAGGCAAATCAGGTGCTTGATAATAAAGGACATTTCCTCGAAGAGCGTATCAGTTGCCGTCAATTTGGTGACTTCGTAATGAAGTCTCCTGATGAAGTGCAGTATATGGACGTTGCACCGAGCCAGATCGTCAGCGCGGCAGCCGCATTGATCCCGTTCTTGGAGCATGATGATGCGAACCGTGCACTCATGGGTTCGAATATGCAACGCCAAGCTGTGCCGCTTCTTCGCCCCGAAGCCCCGATCGTCGGAACAGGCTTTGAAGGCAAGATCGCACGCGATAGTCGTACGCTTATCCTTGCCGAGCGCGATGGACTTGTTGAGTTCGTTGATGGTGAGCGTATCATCATGAATTATGACGATGATGGTTCACGTGATGAAGTCGCAGCAAGTTTCCATGATCGCCGAATCAAGGAATATCATTTAACGAAGTTCTTCCGTACGAACCAAGATACCTGCATCAATCACCGCCCGACGGTGAAGCAGGGTCAGCGTGTGAAGAAGGGTGAGCCGCTTGTGGATTCTTCTTCAACGGAGAATGGCGAGTTGGCACTTGGTCGTAACGTCGTCGTTGCATTCATGCCATGGCGTGGATATAACTTTGAAGATGCTATCGTTATTAGCGAGCGCGTTGTATCAGAGGATATCTATACATCGATCCATATTGAAGAATTTGAACTTCATGTTCGTGATACCAAGCGCGGCGAAGAAGAGCTTACCCGTGAAATTCCGAACGTCTCAGAAGAGGCAACGAAGGATCTCGACGAAAGCGGTATTATTCGCGTCGGTGCTGAAGTAAAAGAAGGTGATATTTTGATCGGAAAGATCACTCCGAAAGGCGAGACCGATCCGACACCTGAAGAAAAACTCTTGCGAGCGATCTTCGGTGATAAAGCTGGTGATGTGAAGGATGCATCTCTCAAAGCACCTCCAGGCATCAAGGGCGTTGTCGTTGAGACCAAACTCTTCTCTCGTAAGGGTACGAAGAAAGAAGGCGATGAGAAGCGCGAAGAAAAGAAGCGCATTGATGCGATCGATAAGATGTACAAGGATGAGATGCATGATCTCAACAATAAGCTTGCTGAGAAACTTGAAAAGTTCTTGGATGGTGAAGTTGCTCTTGGCATCAAAGATATTGACGGTTCGACGATCATCCGCTCAGGCTCAACATTTAAGCATGATACATTCTACTCTCGCTTGAACGAGTTAGAACGTCTTTCGCTATCAGGTGATTGGGTCGAGGACCGCCGCAAGGCAAATCTTGTCCGTAAGATCTACGAAGGTTACTGGACAAAGCGTGAGGACATCGAAGCTGATGTTCGCCGTGAGAAGTCAAAAGTTGGTCTTGGTGATGAATTGCAACCAGGCATTATGCAGATGGCGAAAGTCTATGTTGCCAAGAAGCGCAAGCTTTCTGTTGGTGATAAAATGGCAGGACGTCACGGTAATAAGGGTGTTGTAGCAAAGATCGTCCCTCAGCAGGATATGCCGTTCTTGCCTGATGGCAGACCGGTTGACATCGTGCTTAATCCGCTTGGTGTACCAAGCCGTATGAATATCGGTCAGCTTTACGAAACCGCTCTCGGCTTTGCCGCAAAGCAGTTGGGCGTAAAGTTTGAGACGCCGATCTTTGACGGTGCACATTGGGATGATGTGAGCAACTACCTCGGTGCCGCAGGATTAGATCAAGAAGCTCGTACACATCTTTATGATGGACGTACCGGTGATAAATTCGATTACAAGGTTACGGTCGGCGTCATCTATATGATGAAACTGTCCCATCTTGTTGACGATAAGATCCATGCAAGATCAATTGGACCTTATTCTCTCATTACGCAGCAGCCGCTTGGTGGTAAAGCACAATTCGGTGGTCAGCGTTTCGGAGAGATGGAAGTATGGGCACTCGAAGCGTATGGCGCAGCTCATGCACTCCAAGAGATATTGACAGTGAAGTCGGATGACGTTCCGGGTCGTTCACGCGTCTATGAGGCGATCGTTAAGGGCGAGAATATGCCTGAACCGAGTGTGCCGGAATCCTTCAGCGTTCTTGTCCGCGAGTTGCAGGGCTTGGCACTTGAAGTGAGCATAGACTAAACAGCATTTCGGGTAGGGAAGTAGGTTCATTCTTGCTTCCCATACACCCACCAAACAGATTGTTATTTTAGGATTTAGAAAAGTTAACTGGGAGAAATAAAATGGCTTACATGCTTCCGATGGATTCGCCGTTTAAGAATTTTTCAAGAATTACGATCAGTCTTGCAAGCACTGAAAGTATTCTTGAGCGCAGTCATGGTGAAGTCACCAAACCTGAGACGATCAACTACCGCTCATACCGCCCTGAAAAAGACGGTTTGTTTTGCGAGAAGATCTTCGGTCCGACGCGCGATTGGGAATGTTTCTGTGGTAAATACAAGCGTATTCGCTACAAAGGTATTGTCTGCGATCGTTGCGGTGTTGAGGTAACCACCAAATCCGTTCGCCGCGAGCGTTTCGGACATATCGCCCTTGCAGTGCAGGTCGTACATATTTGGTATTTCCGTTCACTTCCAAACAAGATCGGACATCTCCTTGGTATCCCGACAAAGGATCTCGAAAAGATCATTTATTACGAATCATATACGGTTGTTAATGCTGGAACAACAGGGCTTCCGATCAAGCATCTTTTGACAGAAGAAGAATACTTCCGTATTCTTGATTCGCTTCCTCCGGGAAATGATGATCTTGATAATGATGATCCGAAGAAGTTCATCGCTTCTATTGGTGGCGAAGCAGTTTCAGAATTATTGCGTCGCACAGACATCGAAGCACTTTCTTTCACGCTTCGCTTGGCGGCACGTGAAGAGACATCACAGTTGAAGCGTCAAGATGCATTGAAGCGTCTTCGTACCGTTGAATCATTCCGTGAAGAAGCGGGCAAAGTTGAGAACCGTCCTGAGTGGATGGTGCTTGGTGTTGTGCCTGTTATTCCTCCAGAACTTCGCCCACTTGTACCTCTTGAAGGCGGACGTTTTGCTACAAGTGATTTGAACGATCTCTATCGTCGCGTTATCATCCGCAATAATCGCTTGAAGCGTTTGATGGATATCAAAGCTCCTGAGGATATTTTGCGCAATGAAAAGCGTATGTTGCAGGAAGCTGTGGATTCACTCTTCGATAACTCACGACGTGCATCTGCTGTAAAGGCTGATACATCACGTGCATTGAAGTCGCTCTCTGATACCTTGAAGGGTAAGCAGGGACGTTTCCGTCAGAACTTGCTCGGTAAGCGCGTTGATTATTCCGGTCGTTCGGTTATCGTCGTAGGACCAGAAATGAAATTGCATGAGTGCGGTTTGCCCAAGGAAATGGCGATCGAACTCTTCAAGCCCTTCATTATCCGCAAGCTCATTGAACGTGGTATCACAAAGACAGTGAAGTCTGCGAAGAAGCACGTTGAGCGCAAGACAACAGAAGTGTGGGACATCTTGGAATCGATCATTGATGGGCATCCCGTCATGTTGAACCGTGCACCAACGCTTCATAGACTCGGTATTCAGGCATTTCAGCCGAAACTTGTTGAAGGACGTGCTATTCAGGTTCATCCGCTCGTATGTACGGCATTTAACGCCGATTTCGATGGTGATCAGATGGCTGTTCACGTGCCACTCAGCTTTGAAGCACAGCTCGAGGCTTCGACGTTGATGTTGAGCGCGCATAACATCATTTCTCCGCAGAATGGCGAGCCTATTGCTGTTCCGTCGCAGGACATGGTTCTAGGACCTTATTATCTCACTAAGCACGCTAATGGCGTCATGGGTGAGGGAATGAGCTTTGGGTCACCTGCTGAAGCGATCATTGCCTACAACTTGAACCGTGCTCATCTTCATGCGAAGATCAAAGTTCGTATCAACAAAAAAACTGTTGAGACCACGATTGGACGTGTGATCTTTAACCAGATCGTACCCACAGAGATGGGATATATCAATGAGCTTCTTTCAAAGAAGGGTCTCAGAAAGATCATCGCAACAACCTTCCGCAAATGCGGTACTCTCAAGACCGTCAAGTTCCTTGATGATCTAAAGGATATGGGATTTGCGTATGCTTTCCGTGGTGGTATATCGGTATCGCTTTTTGACATCGTCGTTCCGAAAGAGAAGGACGAGATGATCCGTAAAGCACAAGGTTTGGTTGATGATGTTCAAAGCAAATACCTTGAGGGCTTCATCACTGCAGGTGAACGTTACAATAAGATCATTGATATCTGGACACGTGTTACAAACCGTGTTGCCGATAAACTCTTTGACGTTCTCCAGCATGATAGAGATGGATTTAATCCACTCTTTATGATGGTGGACTCCGGTGCTCGTGGATCGAAAGAACAGGTCCGTCAGCTTGCCGGTATGCGTGGTCTTATGGCGAAGCCTCAGAAATCGCTTTCAGGACAAACGGGTGAACTCATCGAAAATCCTATCACGTCGAACTTCTATGAAGGTCTCTCGATCTTAGAATACTTTATCTCGACGCACGGAGCACGTAAGGGACTTGCTGATACCGCTTTGAAAACGGCTGATGCAGGATACTTGACACGTCGTCTTATTGATGCTGCACAGGATGCGATCATCACATCTCATGATTGCGGTACGATTCGTGGCTTGCCTACAACTGCTCTCAAAGAGGGTGATGACATTAAAGAGCCGCTTGCTGAGCGTATCTTAGGTCGTGCTGTGCAAGAAGATATTATTGATCCATTGTCACAGAAGGTCATCTGTAAATCAGGTGAGCTTGTTGATGAGGAAGTAGCAGCGCGTATCGCTGAGACATCTATTGAATCTATCTTGACTCGCTCAGTACTCACTTGCGAATCAAAGCGCGGAATTTGCGCAATGTGCTATGGACGTAACCTCTCGACACATAAGCTTGTGGAGATCGGTGAAGCCGTTGGTATCATTGCTGCACAATCTATCGGTGAACCGGGTACACAGCTTACGCTTCGTACCTTCCATACGGGAGGAACAGCCTCGCTTATCGCATCACAGTCACAGGTTGCTTCAAAGTTTGAAGGCTCTGTGCAGTTCGAGGGTATGAAGGTTATTACCGACGTTGAAGATCAGAAAATTGTTCTTTCTCGTTCGGGTATGATCAACATTCTCGATGATGATAATCGTGTTGTTGGTAAGTACGACGTTCCTTACGGTTCAGTCATGGCCGTTGCAGATGGCGATAAGGTTGCGAAGAATGCGCTCCTTTTTGAATCGGATCCGTACAACTCTGTTATCATCTCGGAACATGCCGGTAAAGTACAGTTCAAGGATTTCGTTGAGAACATTACTGTTCGCCGCGAACCCGATGAATTGACTGGTCATATCCAAACCAAGACGATTGATTCGCGTGATCGTACAAAATCACCGACACTTGATATTCTCGGCAAAGATGGTGTGAAGATCATCAACTACATCATCCCAAGCGGAGCGATCTTGCAGGTGGAAGATAAGCAGGTGATCACAGCTGGTACGGTACTTGTGAAAATTCATAAGTCCAGCGGTAAATCTCGTGACATCACGGGCGGTCTGCCTCGTGTGACCGAGCTCTTTGAGGCTCGTTCACCAAGTGATCCTGCAACAGTTACCGAAATTGACGGAACAGTCCATTTTGAGAAGCCACGCAGAGGTTCACGTGTTGTCGTTGTGACATCGCATGATCGTACTGATCGTCGCGAGTATACAATTGCTTTTGGTAAGCATATTCTTGTGCAAGAAGGTGACGTTGTCCGTTCGGGCGAACGTCTTTCTGATGGCTCGATCGATCCACATGATATCTTGAAGATCAAGGGTACGGCTGAAGTTCAGCAGTATCTTGTAAATGAAATTCAGGAAGTGTACCGTATGCAAGGTGTGAAGATTTCTGATAAGCATATCGAAATCATCGTGCGCCAAATGCTCGGTAAGGTCATGATCACAAGCAGTGGCGATTCGCTTATGCTTGAGAATGATGAGATCGACAAGCAGAAGGTTTCGGAAGAGAATGAGCTTCTCAAGAACTCTGTATTCATCACCAAGCGTGGTGATTCAAAGTTCAAGGTTGCGCAGATGGTGGATAAGAAGCGCTTCAAAGAGGTTGCGGCTGATCTGAAGAAAAAGGAGAAGATCGCACCAGAAGCACGTCCCGCAGAGCCGATTCTTTCTGAGCCGATCTTGCTCGGAATTACACAGTCAGCATTGACAACAGAGAGCTTTATCTCTGCTGCCAGCTTCCAGGAGACAACGAAGGTACTAACAGAATCTTCTATTCAAGCAAAGACCGATCTCTTGCTCGGATTGAAGGAGAACGTTATCGTCGGTCACCTTATCCCTGCCGGAACGGGATTGCCGAAGTTCAAGGACTTGCTAGTCATCCCCGAAGAATTCCAAGAGGGTGGCTCAGGAATGCCGTCATTTGGCGAGGTCAAATCAACTCGCGTCAAAGTCGCTGCATAAAAAGCAACAACGTTTCTATACAGAACGGGCACATTTCGCAAGGAATGTGCCCGTTTTCTCGTATAAAAACAGGGTTCTCAATGATGCACTATCTGAATTTGAACGAAGTCAAACTCTGCTTCGTTTATTTTATAGAGTCAATGACAACGCCCAATTTTTATAGATATTCTATCCCTCGCGCTATCGCAGCAAGTCTGCTATTTGTAAGCATTCTCTCTTTGCTCAATTCATGCCAAACGTATCGGGATACAACGACGTATTTCAACGTGTATTACGATGCGAAGCGTCACCTTGATATATACGAAGAGAAGATGGCAGAGCCGCCACCACCGCAGAACGGAGCTATTGCCACCATCACGACGCATCGATGGCTTGACGAAGAATACGAGTCCCGACGATATGCTCTCATCAGGACTGGGATCATTCCGCAGATCAAGACCTCTTTAAAAGCAAACAGCGAACTGACACAACGCTCTGGCGATTTGAAGCATCTTGATAGCGTTGTTATCCTCGGCTCGAAGATATTAGCTGATAAACATCCTTCCGCATACGTTGAAGATGCACTCTATATTGTTGGGAAGGCACTCTATTACAAGAGCGACTTTTCTGGTGCGAAGCGGAAGTTTAATGAGCTATTCTATAAGTATCCGAATACAAATTATGCACCGGAAGTCGGTAGATTCTTAACACGGGCACTTTTACAAACTCGACAGCTTGATTCGGCATCTAAATCGATTGCTCTGTCGGTAAGCCGTGCTGAAGCATCAGGCTCGAAAGAAGATAAAGCCGAGGCACATAAATTATACTCAGAGTTTCTCTTATCAAAGAACCCCGAATCCCTAACTCCTGCCGCCGAAGAACTCGGCGAAGCCGAGAAGTATGTCGATGATGAGGAAGGCTCACGTCTTGCATTTGAACGTGGTGGACTTTATTATTTGGATGGTAATTGGTCGAAAGCCGAAGCGGCTTTTGCTGTATCAATAGCGAAGTCATCGAATGGAGACGATCAAGGTGAGGCGAAAGTTGCTCATGCACTTGCCTTGCGAAGAATGCAGAAATACTCTGAGGCGAAAACTGAGCTTCAGGAAGTTCTCTCCAAGTCACGCTATACACTTTCGCATCCACCGGCACTGTTTGAATATACATATACCGTTGACCAAGAAGCGCGGAGTATTGTAAATGATCGTTTACAAGAGACCCGTTATAGGGTCAAGTATTATCCTGATGTTCGAAACGCATATATGGTTCTTGATACAACGTATAGAACAACGAGCCAGGCGATCATGGTGCGCTCACGCTTTCGTCAGGTTGAGCTATTTCGTTCTATGATAGAATTCGATTCGGCGGCACGTTTGGCGAATGCCATCATTGGTACGAAAGATTTTTCGACGCAAGAGATCAATGACTATGTCAATGAGCGGATGAGAGCGTTGATCCGGTATGCGGAGATGCGAAATGTTATATATCGGACAGGGAAGCTCGAACGCCTGATCGAACGCAGTAGAGAAAATGGACAGAATATCCTTGCGACGCTGCAACGCGAGATACGTACTGAAGCTGAACGTCAAGTGCTTCCTGATTGGTCTCCGGATGGACGTGTCAAACCGACACCGGAGCAAGAACAGCTTATCAAAGAAGCTGAGAATCGCATTAAGCATGACCGCGAGGCAGCGGGGTCACCCGTGATGGCACTTCGTATCACCGATACGGTGCGGTATATGGATAGTCTCCGATTTGTGATAGCAAAAGCACACTTTGAGCTTGGTCGGTCGTTAGAGACATTTACAGAACAGCTTAGTGCCGTTGACGAATACCGTCAGGCATTTGATATCAAATATGTTGCTTCTGATACATCAAAAAATGTATTTAAAGCTCGTACGCTTTTCACGTGGATCGAATTAGATCATCAGTTAAAGAATTTTACCGAACGTGATTCGTTGATCACCATTTTGCAACAGAACTTTGGAGAAACTGTTTTTGCGGCACAAGCTGGGAGACTATACAGCGGAAACGGTAGTAAGGAATCATCGGGAGAAAGAGCCTATTCGGATGGTTATGTAGTTTTAAAGAAGCAAGGACTTGAAGGTATTCAGCCATTGCGTCAAGTAAGCATAACCTACAACCATGAAGATGTAGCGCCTCGCGCATTATATGCTATAGGTCTTGTATTTGAGGAAAAGGGGAAGATTGATAGTGCTGTGTATTATTATCGTCGCGTTATCAATGAATTTCCATTCTCGAAGTACGCCGATGAGATTCGACCACGTTTGCCGTTGGCACAATCGGTGCAATCTACATCACGCCCTGTACCGAATGTCAATGTAGCTCCTGTGCAAAGCGTTGGATCATTCCCACGACAACCCGGAGTGCCTCCACCTCAAAATGAGCAGGTACCCAATCCGCCAAAGAAACAGGAAGAATCTGAAGAGCATGACCCAAAGTGATACACGATTCAAGCATAACGAAGTAAGGAAACACGATTTGAGATTATCTACCGTAATCGAGAAGCGACAGATCGCGAATGGGCTTTTTGTTTTACGATTTGAACATCCGGAAATTGCCTCGAATATTCTTCCTGGTCAGTTCGTCAATGTCTTGCCGAAGACTGGATTTATTGATCCGTTGCTCCGCCGCCCATTTAGTGTTTATCAGGTGATCGGCAATACGGCAGAAATTATTATTCAAGATCATGGGAAGGGAACAGGAATACTGTCTCGAACTCATGTCGGCGAATCTATTGATGCTCTTGGACCATTAGGAAGCCCATGGAAATATGATTCAGGCGATTTTGAAACAGCGATACTTGTGATCGGTGGAGTTGGTGTTGCTTCAATGCCGCTTCTTACGATGAAACTCGGTGAGATGGGGAAAAGTGTTGTTTCCTATTATGGAGCGAGAAATGAATCACTCTTTGCTGATGAATATCTCCAGAATGTTCGTTATTCAACCGATGATGGTTCACGTGGTTTTCATGGAAGCGTGATAGAGAATATTCGTCTCGGTTTGCAGGTTGATCTATACCCGAAGCCGAAGTTTTTTGTATGTGGACCAACGGGGATGATGCGTGCTGCAATTGTACTTGCAACGGAGTTCAGCGTTCCGTGCGAGGTAAGTCTGGAAACAGAAATGGCGTGTGGTATTGGTATTTGTCAAGGATGTCCTGTTGTGACAAGTGAAGCCGAAAACGCTGCGACAGGCAAGAAATTTCATCTGGTCTGCACACAGGGACCATCGTTTGCAAAAGAACAAATTATCATCTAAGCTCTATGGCATTGGTTATTGATAGCCCATTGAAGATACAGCCTGCGATTGATCTCGGAGTAGATTTTTGTGGAGTACATTTCAAAAATCCAATTCTTGTTGCAAGTGGGACGTTTGGTTATGGCTCCGAAGCAAGTAAGTATTGTGATATAAACGGACTTGGCGGAATTGTAACTAAGTCCGTAAGTTGGAAGCCCCGTGCTGGAAATTTTCCGACGCGTATCGTAGAGACTGCATCTGGAGTTATCAATTCGATCGGTCTTGCCAATGTGGGTGTTCATGCGTTCGTCGATGAGAAGTTACCGTACCTCGAAGAGTTTGATACGAACATCATTGCTAATATTGCG
The DNA here is from genome assembly GCA_046598695.1 of Kapaibacterium sp. (SeqCode). Taxonomy (GTDB): domain Bacteria; phylum Bacteroidota; class Ignavibacteria; order Palsa-1295; family Palsa-1295; genus JBKJHR01. The sequence goes on along the minus strand of JBKJHR010000069.1, from coordinate 886 downwards.
GCTTCAAGCGTTGAAGAGTATTGTAATGTATTAGACCATATAGAATCACATTCGACGAAGAATCTTATCGGTTATGAAATAAATGTGAGTTGCCCGAATGTGAAAGATGGTGGCTTGTCGTTTGGGACTGATCCGAAAATGGTGGAAGAATTAGTGAAAGCACTTCGACCTTTGACGAAGAAAATGCTCATTATCAAGCTCACACCAAACGTGATGAGCGTTGCACCTTTTGCAGAGACATGTGAAGATTCTGGTGCTGATGCAATAAGCCTGATAAATACGGTCGTTGCAATGGCAGTAGATGTCTATTCGCATAAACCGCGCATCTCAACGGTGACGGGTGGATTGTCAGGACCTGCTATTCGACCGATCGCAATTGCAAAGGTGTATGAGGCACGGAAATCGTGCTCACTGCCGATCATCGGTATAGGTGGCATTGTCTCTGCGATGGACATGATGGAGTTCTTTATCGTTGGCTCATCACTTGTGCAGATCGGAACATTCAATTTTGTCAATCCAAATGCCGGTAATGACATCCGCGAAGATCTGAAAGAGATATTACGTGAAAAGAAGGTCAATAGTGTGAAAGATGTGATAGGTACATTGCAAGTTCCGGAGGAAATGCGCGCATTGGGTTGGTAATATAAATGAATAAACAAGCACTTAAACGGAATATCCTTCTGCTCGTCATCGGAGTAGTGATTGGTCTTACTCCATTTGTCATCAACTATATTTCATCGCATTCAGGTCAGCGTACCACAGATATTCACGCAACTGATTCAGATTCCAACATCCCTGAGTGGCATCCCAACATTACAAAAGTAGTTGTGCCAAAAGAGGTTACCCTTTTCGGTGAGCGTATCCCATTTGAGACATGGGAGATAAA
>JBKJHR010000239.1:0-17788 GCA_046598695.1 Kapaibacterium sp. (SeqCode) | reverse complement strand
TAATGCTATTACTTTTATAAGAAGATCAATAGTATGCATAATATCTTCACTTGCAAGGCCTATATTAGACGATGCGCGAAGATAAAGCTCGTATGCTTCAGGATTATCTGTACCCTTCTCTTCTATCTCCGCAACTTCTTCTTTTGTGAGCTTGAGCTTTAACCCTTGTGTAATATCAATAGCTGTCTTCTCTTGTATCTCGAAGATATCATCCATCGTGCCGTTGAACTTCTCATCCCAGAGCGTTGCACCAGTCGATGTGTCAATAAGAGAAGCATTAATTCGTATTTTCTCTCCTGCTTTACGAACAGCACCATGGACAATATATCGGACACCAAGCTGTGATGCAATCTCTTTGGTCTGTAACTTCGCCCCTTTATACATACCTGATGATTTGCTATCAACGACAAAGAGTTGGTCAAGCTTACCAAGCGTGCTGATGAGTTCATCTGTTAAACCATCAGAGAACCACTCATTATCATGTGCAGGTGATTGGTCTTCGAAAGGAAGAACTGCGATGCGGATTGTTTCGAGGTTAACAAGTTCAGGCATTTTGTGCCCTATACCGATCTCTTCGGTTGCACCAAGCGTATGAAGGAGTGCATCGATATTCGCGATCTTTGTATGCTGTAGTCCGGTCAGATGATATAAAAATTCATGCCGGAGCTCAACATGTTCAAGTTCAACGGGGATGATTCGTTTATGGAGCTTAACGGCTACTGCAAGTTCTTTTGCGACATTCTCCGAGTTGAGAGAATTATCCGAAAGTAGCAGCACAAAAGCAGTACACGATTCGAGTGCATGTGCTATTTCTTTCGACCAACTCGTCGCGATATCAATTCCTGATTGATCGATCCACACAGATAACCCCGCCGAAGCGAGAAGCTCAGTCAGCTGCTCGGCTTGAGCGCGGTCTTTGGATGAGTATGAGATGAAAATATCAGCCATTCAGCTTTCCTTTCATCTTCGCTCTTGCTTCGGCTTGCTGTTTAACGAGAGTCTGAAATTCCGGCAGAGAGCGCATATTATCGAAAAACTTCCACGTGAAATCTAATTTGAGAATTCCGCCCATTGCAACAGCTTTTTTTAGCAATTCAATGGCGTGAGTGTGACGACCGGCGAGTGCATTCATGCCTGCTGCCCAAGAATAATTGATCGCTTCCGAATCGGGTCTTTTGAGGATTTCATCCAGCAACTGACTTGCCTCTTCCCCTTTTCCTGTGAGTACGAGAGCAAGGGGCAGGCCGAGCCAACGCATCCGATTATTCGGATGCCGAAGAATTGCCGCCTTGAAAATAGGCACAGCTTCTTCAGCATATTTCTTGAGTCGCACTGTATCCTGCAGTCCCATAAGCGTGAGCAGCAAGGAATACATGCTTTCCTCTCCCAGAGGATTTCGCTTTAAGGCTTCCTCCAGATTCGAAGCCGCGAGTTCATGACGTCCCAGTTCATTATAAGCCAGAGCCAGAACCGAGTAGCCTCGTGCATAATCAGGGCTTTTTGCCAGATTAAGTTTTGCTTCCTTTATAGATAATTCATAGTTACCGCGCTGATGTGCGATCCAGCTTGCGACGAAATGCGAAAAAACGTGGAAAGTGTCGAGCCTATTGCCAATCGCAAAGAACGAATCTGCCAGAAAGAGAACACGGGCCGCTGCTGCTGAATCCGGCAAATCAATTTTCAAATTGGCGTAGATTCTTCCAATATTCAAATACGCGAAGGCGTAGGTCGAATCGAGTTTGGTGGCTTGCAGTAAGTGGATCAATGCGCTGTCTTGACGATCATCGTATTCCTCTGAACCTGCGAGCATGCAAAGATTGAATGCCTCCGAGTTTGAGGTAGCGGATTCGGGCAAACGGACAATCCCGTTCTCATTTAACGCCAGTTGTAGGTCGAGCACAATCTGCTTGGCTATTTTCAACTGAATTCCCATGAGGTCTTGCGTAGTTCCTTCAAATGTCTTGCTCATGAGAATCTTACCGCTTTCGGCGTCGGTCACCTGCACAGTGATACTGAACTTATCAGACTGTCTTTGAATCGTCCCATCGACGAGATACCGAACACCGAGAGTCGAAGCAATGCTCTTGATGTCCTTCTTCGCACCTTTGAATTCCATTGAAGACCTGCGGTCAACAACGCGTAAACCTTCCAGCGGTACAAGAATGTCAATAAGGGTAGCAGTCATCCCATCAGCAAAGTACTCGTTCTCCTTATCCGAGCTCAGGCTTTCGAAGGGCAGAACGGCGAGCGACTTTACATCATTTGAGGCGATCGGACTGGAATGCTTTTTTGCGAAAAAAAGGAAATACGTTCCAAGGACAAGAGCGAGAAAAGCTAACGGCACACCAATGTACATGTTTCTCTTCCTCTTGGTCGGAACATTACGTTTGGGCGGCACACTTACCGGAGATCCCGGCAATACACCGATCTTTGCAAGGGCACGAATGAGCGCCTCAAAATCGGAGTATTGTGCTCGTTGCAAACCTGCAAGCTGATACTTAAACTCAGCAGGAATGGAAGTGGGCTCCAATTCAATAGGAAGGATAGAACGCTCTGATTCGCTTGCAATGGAAAGTTCTTTTACAACATTCTTACTCGCCAGGGATGATCGTGAAAGCAGGATGATAAATACTTTTGCTGATTCGATCGCCTCAACGATCTCCTTGCTCCACGAGGTTGCTGCTTCAAGTCCGTGCTGATCGATCCACACCGATATGCCTGCGGAGCGCAACCGCTCGGCAAGTGAAAGTGCCTGCTTAGAATCTTTACGCGAATATGAAATGAATATATCAGCCATTGCTTGTCTCCAATTCTTTCATCAATTCCTCAAACTCCGGCGTTCCACGTAGCGGATCAAGGTCGTGATCGCGGCGGAAATGCTCCACAGCTCGGAATCCCTTTGCAACAGCTCCGCGAAGATGCTCCATGCCGCGGTCGGGTGCGTTACAAGTCAGATAGAGGCAGGCAAGATTGTAAAGAGCTAAACCATCAAGCGTCTCAATAGCAGATAACTCATCTGCGGCTGCAATTGCTGAGGATGGGTTGCCGGAGTAGAAGTGAATATTTGCTAAATTCACTCGGGCAGTATAGTCATCAGGATTCAGACGGATATACCGCTCAAAGACCGGGGTGGCACGCTCTGCTGCTAGCCGTATTCTCTCCTTGTCGCCAAGCTCATGAAGACTGACTAGAAGGTTGAAGTGAGCATTTCTTTCATTCTCCATCAGGCGGACATATTCCTCCCTTGCATTCACGGATTCTTCCTTCATCCCAAGAGCCTCATAGACAAAGCCGAGGGCATCGTAACCCCAAGCATACTTCGGATCAGTCTCCACTGCTCTTCTGGCATAGGCAATTGCTTCTTGGGCATCACTGCGGCTAAAAGCGATACCACTAATTACAAAATAATACTGTGCAGTCTCGCCTTCAAGCTCTCTGACCTTCTTTGCAGCTTCTGATGCTCGGTCAAGCAGATTCGGGCTGCCGCCGTAAAGTCGGTATATCCCTTGGCAGGTGTTGGCAATAGCAGTATACGCAGATGCAAATGAAGGATCGAGGTGAGCGGCTGATTCAAAGAGGGAAAGCGCACGCTCAAAGTCACTCTTCGTCTGGCGGTTGAAATATTCACGTCCTTTGAGCCACATCTCATAGGCTTCCGCATTCTCTGTCGGTTTCTTATCCAGCTTCTGCTCTTCTTCAGGAGTGAGAATAACGGCAAGACCTTCGACAACCTTCTTCGCAACAGTCTCCTGTATATCAAAGATATCCTCCATCGTACCCTTGAGCGAATCCTGCCAGAGGTGATCGCCTGTTTCGATGTCGAGCAATGCCGATGTGATCTTTATCTGATCTCCAAACTTGCGAACAGAGCCCTGAATAAAATATCGTATCGACATCTCTTTTGCATAGACCGTGAGATGACCTTTGTATGATTTGAATTCTTTCGTTGTCTGCTGGTCAATAACTCGCAGAGCTCTCACGTTCGATAATGCTGATATGAGTTCAGTCGCTATTCCATTTGCGAACCACTCATTATCTGCCGTAGGTGATAGGTCTTCAAAAGGAAGTATCATCAAGCTCTTTCTGCCGTCAGATTCTTTAACGAGCTTCATCGTCGGTGCTTGCGTTGCTTCCAAGCCAAGCTTGCCAAGTGCGCGGATGATGCTGTCGATGTTCGTCATTGGCGAACGCTGGATGCCGGCGAGTGCGTATTGCATACTCTCAGGAATCTCAACAGGTTCAAGATCAAGCGGAAGAATTTTCTTCCGTTTCTCAGATGCAAGGGAGACTTCTTTAATCACGTTATGTGATACAATCGAATTCGGACTGAGCATCACGACAAATGCACGACAACCATTAATTGCTCGTACGATCTCCTCTGACCAACTTGTCGCAGCGTCAAGACCCGACTGATCAATCCACACAGATAGCCCCGCCGAAGCAAGAAGCTCGGTGAGCTGCTCGGCTTGAGCGCGGTCCTTTGAGCTATATGAAATGAAGATGTCAGCCATATTAGGTGGGCAAAGTTACGGAATTCATGAGTGTAATGTGTTATTGTTGAAGAAAATGGCATATTTTGTGACCGATTGTTTGGATTTCGGGCGGAAATGTGTTATATTCGTATTAGTTGCTTTATCACGTTTTTTTGAAACGCCGCTCAAATTGCGTCTTTTACTCTTTTATATTATCTCCGCGCTCTTGCCGTATGCCGCATTGGCGCAGAACGACAATGTGTCGGGTGTGATCAATTCCTATGCGCGAGTTTTGGACATTGACTCCTGTGAAAATACGCTGTTTGTCTCCACTAATAAAGGATTTAGCCAAGGGGATCGTATCCTCATTATTCAGATGCAAGGCGCAATTGTTGACATTGCCAACTCCCCTGCGTTCGGCACGGTCACAAGCTATCGCAACGCAGGAAATTATGAGTATGCCACCATCGGCAATGTGAGCGGTTTGTACTTTACACTTACTAATAAACTCCTCAGAAGTTATACAATTTCCGACAAAGTCCAGATCGTCCGTGTACCGCAATATAATGATGTTACGGTAACAGGTACGGTTATCCCACTTGCTTGGAATGGGAGCATAGGGGGAATCGTCGTTTTTGATGCGAAGGGCAAATGCACACTTCAAGCAGATATTGATGCAAGTGGAGCAGGCTTCCGAGGTGGGGATTCATCGAGCAATAATGCTACTCCGGGACTTACCGATTATGGGTATCAAGATACGACAGGAAATGCTGGACTTAAAGGCGAGAGTGTAGCTCAATACGTCTATAAGTACGAAGCCGGAAGAGGTGCGAATGCGAATGGCGGTGGGGGAGGAAACTCGCAAAATGCAGGCGGTGGCGGTGGGTCAAACTTTGGTAGTGGCGGGCTTGGCGGCGATCAAGCAGATATTGTTGTTCGCATTCCCAATGGTGGTCTTGGCGGCCATCCACTCGATCTCACAGATAAAACAAAAACATACCTTGGTGGCGGTGGTGGAGGCGGACATTCAAATGATTCTCGCGGAAGACCCGGCGCATCCGGAGGCGGATTGATCATTATCAATACAAATTCTATTAATTCCGCAGGGGGCATCCTTCGTTCTAACGGCGCAAATGGCAGAACAGCCAGTGATAGCAAAGGTGGAGACGGAGCAGGCGGAGGGGGCTCGGGGGGTACTGTCTTACTTGGAGCTACATCAGTGAATGGCGCACTTTCTGTTGAGATCATTGGTGGAAAAGGTGGCGACAACGACCCGCCACCGATCCCAGCATGGTGCTTTGCCCCAGGAGGGGGTGGTGGGGGTGGCATCGCATGGATTCCGTCTTCAGCGACAACCATCAATGTAAACGCAAAGGGTGGGAATGCAGGTCTTGTCCTCAACAATGCTCTCCCTTGCTTCAATACAACGTATGGAGCTGATTCCGGAAGATTTGGTGGCGTTCGCTTCGACCCCATTTTTCACGAAAGCAAGATTCCCTATGTTCGTCCAAACGTTTTGTTTACTGACGCAAAAATTTGTGAAGGAGATTCTGTCATTCTTGGAGTAAAAGGTGGGGTATCATTTACATGGTCACCTGCGACGGGTCTTGATGCGATCAATATCCCGGCACCGAAAGCAAAGCCTACCAAAACGACCACCTATGTTGTTGAGATCACAACGATAGAAGGGTGTAAATTTCTTGAGTCAGTAAACGTGATCGTGAACCCGCACCCAAAACCAATTATCAGTGGTTTGACGGATGTCTGTGGAAATTCTATCGCAGGTTACAAAATCCCGCTCGAACCGGGAAATACCTATCAATGGATTGCAAGAAATGGGCAGATCATTACCGGTCAGGGTTCAGATTCTCTCACCGTCCTTTGGGATAATACGATTCTAGGTGCTGTCATTTTGAAGATGACACCAGATTCCTCAGGATGTACGGGCATTGATTCCCTTCCAGTATTCATAACTCCAACACGAAAAGTTACTGTCACTGGTGTTCGCCCGCTTTGCTTCGGTGATTCTATTACGCTCGTAGCAGAACCAGGGTATGCAGGATACAAGTGGTCAACAAATGATACAACGCCAACAATCAAAATTGGTCTTCCCGGCTCATACTACGTTGATGTGTTTGGCGGTAAATGCATTTTGCGTTCGGATAGCTTCAGTGTTTTAGCACTTCCAACACCACGACCGAATATCAAGAAGAATTTAGATACGATCGTTTCTCCTTGTGATGTTGCTTCGCTGACTGCGGCTCCGGGGTTTACTGGCTACCGTTGGTCAACAGGTGATACGTCACAATCAATTGCTACGCGTGATTCAGGGTGGTTTTACGTTAGTGTCGTTGATACTGCTGGATGCATAGGCTTTGATTCAGCTTATATCGGCAAACGAGACAATGGTCCGACGAAGTTTATTATCGCCCTCGATACACTTGATGGAAATACAGGTGATCATGTCTATTACCCCCTCAAACTTATATCTACTGTAAATGGCATTCAAAACTGCGAAGGTGATTATACCGCAACGGTTCATTTTAATCGCACGATGCTTGTGCCTGACCCACCATTTATTTCATCACGATTATTACCCAGAGATAGGTATGTGACGTTCGGTGGTTCATTGAAACTCAGCGGAGGCAACTCAAACGAACTTCCCGGTATTAGCTTCATGGCAACATTAGGCGATGCCGCCGAAACACCAATTGTCATTGACTCCTTTACATGGCAAGGATTCCAGATCGAGTATGAAGCCCATGATGGCTTATTCCGAACTCGCAATATTTGCTATCAAGGGGATGGTGGAAGATTTACTGATTCGACAGGACTTGCAAATCTCATTGTGCCGCGCCCAAATCCAGCAAGTGGTATCGTGACTATTGACTACGGTACGATAGAGATCGGTCGCACTCGTGTTTATATTACTGATCTTACAGGGACAACAATAGCCCTCCTCGCCGATGGCGAGCATACAGTTGGGAAACATAGCGTGAAATTTAATGCTGATCGTTATGCGAATGGACGTTATTTTATCACGTTGCAAACACCAACGCTCGTATTCCATCAGGCATTACAAATTGACCATTAACTTCGCGGCTCGTGCCACGTATACGTTCACACAGCAATTTATTTTCAGCTTTCTTTCTGCCGCTTATTGCGGCAATTCTCCTCTTATGCGGAATTTCGTCAGGCGACGTTCATGCACAATCCCGCCAAACAAACTTTGATACAACGTATCTCATCGTAAACTATGGTGTTTTCGCTGATTGGGACTTTAATCTTCATACTGCCAATTTCAAGAAGCTACCAACTGTACCAAACTGTTGTCCCTTATTTAAATCTGGTACAGGTTCAGGTTTTTCGTTTGGGGCAACAGTAAGTTTGAATTTCGAATTGCCAGTTTCATTTGAGACACGTTTGGGGTATATGTCACAAAGTGCGAAACTCAGTGCAACTGAGCAAACATATATTGAGGTCAAAGGCAAAGCCGTTGCGGCTGATATTGAGCACACGATTGACGCAAAACTCGGAGCGATTCTCATAGAACCACTTGCACAATATCTCATCTTTGATAATTTTTTTATCAAAGCAGGGTTGGGTATTGGTATAAGGGTCGGCGCAAGTTATGAACAGAAAGAAGTTCTCAACGACCCAACCAATACGAAGACCTTTGAGAATGGCAGCCGTACTCGTAACGTTTATTCCGGCGCATTGCCGAACGCTGCGCCGATCATATTACTTGGCACTGGTGGGCTAAGTTATTCACTGCCACTTAACGAGAAACAGACATGGCTCCTTCGCCCAGAAGCATATTATTCTATCGGTTTTAATACCGTAATACCAGACTTGAATTGGAGAGCGAATGGGGTAAGAGCGGGACTTGCTTTACTTTACAATCCCCAACATATAGAGCCAATCCCACCGCCACCACCGCCACCACCACCGCCGCCGCCGCCACCACCACCACCGCAGGCTATGCCAAAAATTGCGGCTCAAATGAAGGCGATCGGATTGGATAAAGATGGGAATGAGGTGCCGTTAAAGATTCGAGTAGAGGAATTCTTGAATACGCAGTTGCGTCCGCTTCTTAATTTTATCTTCTTTGACGAAAACGCATCAAATCTTGACGGGAGGTATACCCATCTTACTGATGAAGAAAAAAAGAGATTTGATGTAGATAGGCTCTTCAACTACGAGACGCTTGATCTATATCATACCATGCTCAATATCGTCGGTAGGAGAATGCAAGTATTCCCGAAGACAAAGATCACGATCACGGGATGTAATGATGGACAAAATGAAAAAGGAAATCTTGAGCTTTCCAAGAAGCGAGCGGAATCGGTTCGTGAGTTCATCAAAACTGAATGGGGCATAAGCGAAGATAGAATCAAAATAGAATGGCGCGATATGCCAGAGAAGTTTTCTAACCCGAGCACCAATGATGGTATCGTCGAAAATAGGCGAGTCGAGATCGTTACCGACGACTACGAAATCTTAGAGCCAATTCTTACGACTGATACGATTCGTAGCATTTATGTACCGAACGTCCGTTTTATGCCTACGGCAGTGGCTGATGCAGGCTTGGCGTCATGGCAGATACACGTTGAAAACGACGGGATCACAACAAAGAACTTCTCTGGGGGAACAACACTTCCCCCCATAGTTGATTGGGAGTTACAGAAACTCAATAAAAATATCTTGAAGAATCTCAACTCGTTGAAGTATCAACTTACGGTGAAGGATAACATCAATCAATCAGCATCTTCTATATCTGATTCGGTGAAGGTTGAGCAATTAACGATCGAGAAAAAAAGGGAGCTGAAACTATCAGATACGCTCTTTGCTCGCTACAATCTTATTCTTTTTGATTTTGGGAAGTCTATACTCGGCAAATTGAACCAACGAATTGCCGATTTTGTAAAAGCAAGACTCACACCTGTTGATATTGTATCTGTCACGGGATACGCTGATCGCATTGGCAAACCAGAATACAACAAGCAGCTTTCTGAGGCACGAGCACGATCAACGGCTATTGCTATTGGAAGACCGCAAGGAAATCAGAAGGGTGTAGGTGGAAGTGAATTACTTTACGACAATGATCTACCCGAAGGCAGGTTCTATTGCCGAACCGTTGAAATCTTCGTTGCCACACCTGAAAAACGATGAGTATAAGCAGAAAGAACCCGAATATCGGGTTCTTTCTGCTTATACATACTCAGCTATAATAACCATCAACGTTCTTAACGAGCAAACCCAAACTTCTCCCCACTTGTTTAGAGTGCTCTTAATCATATTTGTAATACGACAATGAAGAATTTCCGCGAGTCAATGCTTTCGCTCATCACAGAGACCTCCACAAATTTGCCGAGCGATGTACGCACGGTTATGAAGAAAGGCATGCAGATGGAAAAGAAGGATACGAATTCTATGCTCGCCTTAAATACCATCGCTACAAATATTGACATGGCTTGTGACAATGTCAGCCCCATCTGCCAAGATACGGGGATGCCGACCTTCAAGATCAAAACGCCAGTCGGTATTAATCAAATTGAAATGAAGAAGGATATTCGTTGGGCAATTGAAGAAGCAACAAAAACGGGCAAACTTCGTCCGAACTCTGTAAATTCAATCACTGGAAAAAACTCCGGCAACAATCTCGGACCCGGCGTGCCCATCTTTTATTTCGAGCAGTGGGAAGAAGACTACATCGAAGTGAAGCTGATCCTCAAGGGCGGCGGATGTGAGAATAAGAACATCCAGTATTCCTTGCCCGCAACACTCGAACATCTCGGCAAAGCAGGACGCGATCTTGATGGCATTAAGAAGTGTATCCTCCATGCGATATGGCAGGCGCAAGGACAGGGGTGCTCAACTGGATTTATTGGTGTTGGCATCGGTGGTGATCGCACATCAGGATATACTCTCGCAAAAGATCAGCTTTTCCGTAGGCTCGACGACACAAACCCCGACGCTGTCCTTGCAAAGATGGAAGAAGAATGTCTTGTTGAAGGAAATACTCTCGGCATTGGCACAATGGGCTTTGGCGGAGAGGTCACATGTTTGGGTGTAAAGATAGGCGTGTATGACCGCTTGCCTGCAAGCTTTTACGTATCGGTTGCATACGATTGTTGGGCATTCCGCAGATTAGGAGTGCATGTAAATCCAAATGATGGAGCAATCACTGAATGGATATATCGCGATAACGATGAGATAAAACGTATGGCAGAATCCGACGGTTTCTCGCTTACGGGGAAGGAAGTTATCTTGCAAGCTCCGATCACGGATGAGCAAATTCGTAAAGTGCGAGTTGGGGATATCATCATCATCAATGGTGAGATGCACACGGGACGTGACGCATGGCATAAATATATGGTTGATAATAAATGTAAAGTCCCAATGCCGGGCGGCGTACTCTACCATTGCGGTCCTGTCGCACTCAAGAATGAAGACGGCTCATGGCGCATCACGGCTGCAGGTCCCACAACATCTATTCGCGAAGAACCATATCAAGCAGATGTCAACAAGCAAGAAGACATTCGCGTGGTGATCGGTAAAGGTGGAATGGGTGCAAAGACACTTGCAGGATTAAAAGAGCATGGTGCTATCTATGTTAATGCAATTGGCGGTGCGGCGCAATTCTATGCGAAGACGATCACAAAGGTCACAGGAGTTGATTACGAAGAATTCGGATTGCCCGAAGCAATGTGGCATCTCCAAGTAGAAGGCTTCATGGGTATTTGCACCATGGATAGCCACGGCAACTCGCTTCATGCCGTCGTGCAAGAAGATAGCGGAAAAGCATTAGCGACAGTCAAGATATAAAGATTGGAAATATGATAAAGTTATTTTCGAATCTGCTTACGATTGCGATTTTTTTTACATTACTCCTTCGTGTCAACACATTCGCTCAGTCAAACTCTACAAAAGAGATCGAGCAGAGTGCAATGCAATTCAAGAAAAAGTTACTGGCACAGGTAGATGAGTCACCGAGCAGTATTGAAATTGCGTTCATGGTCGATACTTTCCAAATTATGGAAAAATTACGTCTTTATCAAGATGATAATTACTCAACGTCGGGTATGAATCAGTCTGTGAATGCTGCCGCTAACTCGTATAATGTTTTATTGAATAAATACTACAAATTCCTTTTGAATGTGCTTGACAAAGATGATCGAAAGGCTCTTGTCGAAGCTGAGCGAGCATGGGTCACCTTCAAGGATAAGGAAGATTATCTCTACTCCATTCTTAGAAAAGAAGAATATTCAGGCGGTGGTACAATACAATCGAATTTTTATGTAGGACATCATTTTGACGTCATTGAGCAACGGACACTTGAACTTTATCATTATTATATTGAAATTACGTCCAATGCAGAGAGCAAACACACCGCTCCAAAATAAGGAATATGAGAAGCTGTGCACATATAACTATTTGGGAGTAATAAACTTCACAATATCTTCAATAACATTCAGTGCAACGTGACCCGGAATGTCATATTCGGACGGGGTACTTTGTCCTTTCCCTACGATGAAAAGGTGATTGAGCTTTTTATAATAGGTAAACGTAACATTCGGTAATTCGCGGAGTGCATCCTTTAACCCAAGAAAATTGTCGTCGTTCACTTGGTAATCTCTGCCGCCTTGCAAGATAAGCACGGGCATCTTCAGTTGCTTTACCAGATCCTGCGGTAAGTAGCCTCGCAAGTCAAGCCAATATGAAGGTGGTACTCCAAAAATGAGAGTGTCGCGAGTTAAGTCTTTTCGTGACAATGCCTGCACACCACTTCTGATTTTTCGCCCTTCTTCATAGTTCGCGTTATAATTTGTATCCAGCATCGCCATGTATTGCAACTGCTCATTGATGACGTCCTCTAATGCTTGAGAAGGTGATGCCATCATCACAATGCCTGCGATGGTACTATCAACTCGTGCGATACGCGGCGCAACATAAGCACCGAGACTATGCCCTAAAAGATAGACTCGCTGCGGATCGACATCATTTCTCGAGCGAAGCACTCCCAATGCTGTTAACGCGTCATCAGTTACTTCATCCTTCACCGTAAATCGCTTGCCAATAAATTCGCCAGGATATTGCTTTGTTCGTTTACTGTAGCGAAGCACTGCAATGCCGCGTGATGCCAAACCCCATGCAATATCCTTGAAGGGTTTGTTGGGTCCGACGGTCTCGTCAAGATCATTTGGTCCTGAACCGGAAAGAAGCACGATCGCAGGGAATGGTCCCTTGCCTTTGGGGCGACTGAACCACGCAGAAAGCGGATTTGCATAGCCCGGTGTTGAGATTACAACATTTTCTTCAGTAAATGTTGTCGAATCGGCATAAACCGGAGGCGAATAGTGCATCTTTTTCGGCAGTGTGTGTAACCCCGCGATCTTTTGGGATGCATCGAATGTCAACTGGAGAATGAAACCATCTTTTTCAAAGGTACAGGTAACAAGTGCCTGATCGTATTGCCCCTGCTTCTTTAGCTCAACTTCGTTGTAAGAACGAAGCTTCCCCATCTGTGCGTGAACACTTGCCCAAAAAGGCATGAGCTTTTCTTTCGGCATTGCCGTTTGCATCGTCGCATCAAAGTTTTTTTCTGCAGTGACAAAGTCTCCTTTTTCGAGAAGAGTAATGAAGGTAATCGCGCGTGTTTTTAGCTCAAGAGTTTGTTTTGTTTGGGCGAAGGAGCAAAGGCTCGTAGCAATGAGTACCGTTAGTAGGAAGATCAAACGTTTCATATTCAATAAGTATGTGATGTTCTTTGACACAAAAAGAAGCAACTTCGTTCTCTCTGTTACCAAATAGATTAGAATCCGAATCCGGCGTTCAAATATATTGCCGTGCGTTCTTCGCTGGAGGCAACTGTGAAACCAACGATATTATCTTTTGATATTGGTGCGATCCAAAAACCCCACACTATGGACGTATGGAAGGTTTTCGATTCTTCCTTTTCGATGAAGACCTTACCTGTCTCTGCGCCAACTTTGAACCCATAATTACCAGGCACGAGGATATTAAATACCCCCAAATTCACACGAAGCTCTGCCGCGCCGAACATGGAGGCATCGCCGGCATAACGCTCTCGGTAATATCCGCGAAGATCATCACCACCGCCAAGATAACTTGCATCGAAGAAGGGATACTTACCCCATAACTTCTCACCATGAACGCGAAGCGCAAGCGTTACTCCACCGAGAACGTGTGCAGTTAGATAGGCTCGCGCATCTCCGATCGCTTTCGTATATGAATATTTCGTGTCTATTATTTCCGGAGTCCAAACGCTTTGCGCATTCACGAATAACCCCGTTTCGGGGAAAGTGGTATTGTTGCGGGTATCATACGTCCCACTTGCAGTGAACGTCGTGATAAGTTTGTCTCCAATACCAAATGGCTTCGTTAATTTCAAATATGCACTATCTGGTAGCCCTTCAATTGGTGTCTGAATATATCGTAAAGCACCCGTTGCGCGAAGTGTGACATCCTTGAATAACGGATATTCATACCCTGGTGCGAGAACAAACATCCTCTGTTTTATTTTATAGAAATCTTTATCATAGCTTGCTGGGAGATACTTCGTTTCATTGCCAAAACCAAAATAATTCAATGCTCCGAGACCTGAAGCATGTGCATCAATATGGAATGTCCCCTTCCATACATTAGGAAATTCTGCATTAAAATCAGCAATGAATCTCTCCGCTTTCAGAGCATATCCGCCACGCAAAGAAATTTTATTTTGATATGGAATTGAGCGAAAACTATAATTATAGAGATCAAAGATCACTCCAAGAAATGCCCCGTCATCTGTACCGTAATTAAGCCACGGACCCCATCCCCACTCATGCCCCCAATCACGGTATTTTGGCTCATAAAGGCTTGAGTCGTCGAGAGGACGAATAAACTCGGAGTTATCAACCTTCGTGCTCGACCCATAGACGAATTCATTCTGATCGCCATTGTCATAAAAAATGGTTTTCTTTCTTGTTATCGAGAATGGTAGAAAACCAAGAGCATACCCCTTTACATTCGAGCTATCAACAAGCTCATCTTTGCCGTACCCGCCAATAATTCTCGTCGGGATGCTTCCGGATACATTTCCCTCGACCTTTGCAAAGTCATCACCATCTTGCAAGAATAAACGAATTTCTTTTGTCTCGTGGCGATCAAATGTCCGATGAAAAAAAGCTTCCCCTTTTATGCCACCTGTTTCCTTATCGCGCTTGAATAGCTCGACAACAACACTATCATCATTGATCCTATTGACCGTTGCAAATTCAGCAACGTTACTCGCCCAAATATCAACATACCCCGCAAGCAGATCATAGTATTCATCAATCGCTTTCGCAAACTTATCACGGCGCGATCTCATCGTGCGAATCAAATTCGCGCCCTCTTTCTCGAACATCTCTTTGGGAAGCTCGCTTACTGAGTATTCGATAAGTGAATCTGTAAGCACGGAAAGGAGAAATGTCTTAAGTGAATCCCATACCGGTTTCTCCAGAGATGAAAGCAATCTTCTATCCAAGTGACGGCCGCTCCATGTAAGGTCTATCATTGCAGGGTAGGACTCATCGCAGCTTTTGATCTGACGTATTTGCCCACTAACGACGATCGAGGCAATTCCACCATAGCGACTAAATGCATGGTCGTGGTCGTGAGGAACGGGTTGCCAGCGTGTTTTCGCTCCCTCTGCATTCCCAGCCCATCCCCACTTATCAATGTTCCTATCCCAATCGCCGAAGAACACATCGATCATTCGTGTTTTGAGATACTCCCTCGCATCTACGTAATTACTATTATCTTCATCAAGTTTTTCAAAAAGCTGTGGTGTGCTTATAAGGGCATTGCCCTTTTTGTTATGAGAATTCACTTCAAGTGTACCGAGCTGACCACCAAACGTAGACTTGTATTCACCGAGCCTATCATCCACAGGCATTGCAGAAACAATAAACGGCGAATTCATTATACCAACGGCATCCAAAATAGGCGTAGTTATGAGACAAGCAAGAGGATTTGTTGTGCTGATAAAATCTTGTACAAGATCGCCTACTAGCGATCCTCGCAGTGAAGGGTCAAGAAGTATTTTGGGGTCTTTATTGAGCGGACGAAAAATGTAGCTCTTCCCATTTGCACCTTTGAGCTGCAATGACCTTGAGATAGAATCATCTGTGAGTTTTATCGGAGTAAGTCCGCCCGCAAACGAGGAAAGATCAAGTGCTTCGACGGCTATCGGTGTTGTCCAAAGATCGCGCCAATTACTGCCAAAAAGAAATCGGTGAAAAAATCCTGCTCGATACTCCGCTCCGGGGATGACCCTATTTACAGCCACACTATCCTGAGCCTCGGCAACGGAGACAAAGCATAGCATTAAAAACGCCACCAGAATAGCGTTCTTCATCAATTCAGAAAGCCTGCAATTGCAGACAGAGATGTTTGGGTGGATGTTCACAATACAAAAATACCACTTTTCCACACCACATGCATATATTGCGAACATATTAAGTATCTACCCTAAACCGTAGCCGTATACTTGACCTCCAGAGTAAAGCTGAAAAGGAGGATCTAGACTAAAGCTCATGACTACCCTGCCCTCACAATTTCAGTGGAATTAGCAAACCCATCTCGTAGTTTTAAGTACGTAGTGCTCTGCAAAGAGTAACATTTCTTCTTTCATTATTGCATCTATTTTTACCTATGAACATTTCTACTTCTTTACGCACTTTCGGTTTTGTCGTCGCATTCGGATTTATAGCATCTGTTTCTTTCGGACAGTTTAAAGCTGATACCATCAAATTTGGTGGCTCATCAGGTAATAACTATGTACCCAAAACTCTCACTGTTCATGTCGGAGATACGATCCGCTTTAAGGGTGCTTTCGCACAACACCCACTTATCACTGATGAGGTACCAACTGGTGCAACAAAGTTTGATCACGATGCGGGCGCAATATTGAGTTATATTGTTACTGTACCCGGTGTCTATAATTATCACTGTTCTTTTCACGGACAAAATGACGGTACTGGCATGGCAGGGACATTTACAGCTGTTGAACTTGGCGTTCACAGCAAGACCTTGACTAACACCACTGCTACGAATTACCCAAACCCATTCACGGACAAAATTACTATCCAACTTTCATTGAAAGAGCAAGCACAAGGTACTATCTCTGTTTGCGATCTTTCGGGAAATACTGTTGGCACTGTGTTTGAAGGCTTAATCGCCGCAGGTACACAAGAGTATGTTTTTGATGGCTCCGCTTTTTCTTCCGGCACGTACTTCTACAAACTAACAACAGTAGAGGGTACTCTCGTAAAGCAGATCATAAAAGTAGCGCGATAATAGAGTTACTTCATATCGAGGATTAAAAAAAGTGGATGCCAAACGGCATCCACTTTTTTTATATACCAGATAAACGGGCTATACGTCCGTTCTACTGTTTGATGTAGATCTTTGATGCTTTGAAGCTGTCGCTTTCGAGGCGGATGATGTAGCTGCCTTCAGAGATGTTGCCAAAATCAAGAGTGACATCGCCTAACATCCCAGCGCCGATCTGACGCGTCAGGATCTGTTTACCGAGCAGATCATATACGCTGAGCGAAACAGACTCTGAGGATAGAACAGTAGGGAGCCCAACCTTCACAAACGCACCACCCGGATTCGGATAGAGTGTGAAATCAACTTGCTGCTTTGCCTTATCGCTTACCGAGCTATTTGGTCCTACATAGAATGTTGTCTCTTCACGGATACCAAATTCTGCAAGATAATTTGACGAATTTGCATTGATGATATACACATTTTTATCATCACGAAGTGAATAATTTCCATTTGCATATCCTGGCCCAAGTGCCCAAGGCATCAAGCCTTCACCAAACCCATCATCATAGATAATAAACTTGTAACATCCATTCGCAAGTTGGAAAGTATCGCGAACCTGTTGTGCCTCAGCATATCCACTTCCTTCCTTCATCACAGCACCACTGACGTCACGAAGCTCCCAACGAATATCATTCGATACCCCTGAATTGTCGGGTGCCCTATCTATTTTTAGTGCGAGCGCTATCTTATTTGAATACGATGTGGGCGCAACATACTGAGACGTTGCTTTATCATTATTTACATAGAGATCAGTTGCTTCATTGTTGAGCTTCCCGATACGTGCGATAAACGCATGTGGACCCGGACCACCTAAGTTGATCGCAGGTAATGAGACTTCTGTCTTTTGCAGGAAACCAAGATCACCTGTCCATTTATAGATATGGTCTTCCGCACCATCAATGCCATAATGTATCTCCACTGATGTGAGCTTTACT
>JBKJHR010000194.1:0-3665 GCA_046598695.1 Kapaibacterium sp. (SeqCode) | reverse complement strand
AATACGACAAAAAACTGGGTCAAACATTTTGTAGAGCCGCGCGAAGCTGAAGAGGTGTTCTATAACAAACCACTCCTTCTATTACATGACGACAAGCATTCATCCAGTGAACAACGTTATGCCGCAATGGGAAAAACTGATGCCCATAGATTATTGTTTGTAATTTGGACGTATAGAAATAACATGATCCGTATTATTTCTGCACGCCAATGAATCTCAAGGAAAGGAAACTCTATGAGCAAGAAGCTTAAGAAAATACTGGTGTTCAAATCTGAGGCAGAAGAATTTGAGTTTTGGGCTACCCATGACTCAACAGAGTATCTTGATTGGTCGAAAGCGGTCAAGAATCCTGAATTCCCGAATTTGAAAAAGACAGAATGGATCTCTCGCATGATTATCCTACCTCAAGTTGTGCAGAACCGTTTACAAAAGCTTGCTAAAAAGGAAGAGACTTCCAGCCAACTCCTCGCCGAACGCTTCATCCGCGAAGGTATGAAACGTGATGCCGCACGATAATCGAGTTGGCCCATGATTCAAATCATCGGTTGCAAATCCACCGAGGCAGGCCGCGTATGTTATCATCGACTGAAGTCGATTCAAATGCAAATGTGTATCTTAGTCGCGAAGTGACGGTGACAACGATATCCCACGAATTCATTCACACGAGTCCATAGAGGAACATGAATTGTAAATTTATGTTTAGAATACTATGACTACTTTAGCACAATCATTAACGACATTACCCTTCGAGGAGAAGCTCCAGCTTGTTTGGGATCTATGTGATTCAATTGATATGGAGAAATCTAAAATTCATGCTTCCGAAGCTGACCGTAGAGAAGTCCAAAGAAGACTCGATCAATATTTGCTTGATGGGAATGACGGCGAGCCATGGGAGGTTGTCCGAAAAAGTATCTCTAAAAAAAACCTATGGAGTAAGTAGCTCTTGATGGTTTCAATACACTAATTAATGGTTTACAATCAAAATACTCATTGCATACTCAGTTCCATTCCGGACTATACAATGATACACCCCGTTAGGTACATCTGAAGTATTCCATGGTAATTCAATGGGGCTGGAATTTGTCTTAAGGACTTTTAAAGTAGCATATTTTTTCCCAAGTAGATCATATATATTTACCTCACAATCACGAGCCGATTTTTTTATACTTAAGTATGTAATTTTATGTGCAGGATTCGGATAACAACTTATAGAGATACTCTGAGAAGTCATATGTGCTTCATTTATATTGGCTAAGCCAAAGTCGCCAATTGAGCGGCGCCAAATACCTACTTCTGCACCGTAATATGTACCAGCAAAGATATGCGCTCCATATATATTTAGAGTATTTATGTCCTTATCTGTTAGATCAGTATTGGCTTCTATCCAAGAGACTCCAGAATTTGTACTATAATATACTCCATTGAATGTTCCTGTAAATAGAACAGAACCACTTGATTCAAGGCAGCTTAACGGAGATCCTTGAGAAATCGGATTTGATACACTTTTCCAAGAAGTGCCGTTATTAGATGTACTAGAAATTGACCAATTAGCTAAAGCAAATATAGTATTACCTACCGACGTAAAATCAAAAGTTGAAGTATCTTGGATTCCACTCTGAATTTTACTCCAATTAGACCCATTGTCTGTTGATCGAAATACACCACTACCGCCTGCGAACAATGTCGTGCCTTTCTGGTAAAGAGCGTTAATATATCTTCCGCTCAACGTTTTTATTTCTGTCCAGTTATTCCCATTGTTGGTTGAACGATAAAGTCCGTTAGTACCAGCGAATATTGTTGTTCCTACAGCTAATAACGAGCGTATTTCACTGAAAATTGGAGTAGTTAATTTTGACCATGAATATCCGTTATCAGAAGAGCGAAAAATACCGCCGTAAAAATTTCCAGCAAAAAGCATACTATCATTTGCTGTAAGTGCAGTCACAGTTTTTATAGATAGTCCGTTATCTGATTCTGTCCATGTCAAGCCATCATCTGAAGAGACAAAAACACCACCTCCATGTGTGGAAGAAAATAATAAATTCCCTTTAGAAACAATACTTGTCACTGTATTTCCTTCAGCGCCAGTTGTTTGAACCCATTGACCGTAAATGGAAACATTAAATAGGAAAATACAAAGAATGGTTAAAATTGAATGAATCATAGGAATTATGTAAGTGGTTTACACAAATATACGAACAAAATCGCCCTTCACTGATATAGGGAACTACAAAATTTACATTCCCTGTTTAGCACTCGTAACATGCGAGTGCTAATATCGTAACGGTACGCACTAACGAAAAGTTTTTGAAGATAAAAATAGCTTTTAACTTACTATAAATAAACAACTTATGAATTTAACACCACTACATGATCGGTTGATCGTTCGTCCGGAAGCGGCGGAAGATGTGACAAAGGGCGGCATTTATTTGCCAGATACAGCGAAAGAAAAGCCACAGCAGGGCGAAGTCATTGCTGTCGGTGCTGGCAAGTATGACGATGCAGGCAAGCTCATCCCGATGGCTGTGAAGGTCGGCGATAAGGTTATCTACGGCAAGTACTCTGGAACAGAGATCAGTGCCGAGGGCGAAGACGTCCTCATCATGCGCGAGAGCGATGTATTCGCTATCGTTGGCGGCGGAAAGAAGAAATAATCAAACTCTTATTCCCCTCTTGAGAGGGGTTAGGGGTGTGTTCATTTGGGGGATAAGGGGTTACACACCCCCGCCCCCTCTCAAGAGGGGAGTTGTTACTCTCAATCTCAAGAGCGAAATGAACACGATGACAACTTTACAATATTAACACAAAAAATTTAAACTCAAAACTACAATAAAGATGGCAGCTAAAATTATAACATTTGACGTCGAGGCTCGCGCAAAATTGAAGCGCGGCGTTGACCAGCTTGCAGATGCAGTAAAGGTAACGCTTGGACCTAAGGGTCGCAATGTCGTTATCGACAAGAAATTCGGTGCACCGAATGTCACCAAGGACGGCGTAACAGTCGCCAAAGAGATCGAATTGGAAGATCCGATCGAGAACATGGGAGCACAGATGGTGCGCGAAGTCGCATCAAAAACGTCAGACGTAGCCGGTGACGGTACGACGACAGCAACAGTACTTGCACAAGCTATCGTCCGCGAAGGCTTGCGCAACGTCACTGCTGGTGCGAACCCAATGGATTTGAAGCGCGGTATTGATCTTGCAGTAGCGAACGTCGTTGAAGAGTTGAAGAAACTCTCACGCCCGATCTCTGGCAAGAAGGAGATCGCTCAGGTTGGTTCTATCTCTGCAAACAACGATCCATCAATCGGCGAGTTGATCGCTGAGGCAATGGAGAAGGTTGGCAAAGATGGCGTTATCACTGTTGAAGAAGCAAAGGGTATCGAGACCGAACTCAATGTTGTCGAAGGTATGCAGTTCGACCGCGGTTATCTCTCTCCGTACTTCGTCACTGATCCTGATACGATGGAAGCAGTGTTGGAGACTCCGTACATCCTCATCCATGATAAGAAGATCTCTTCAATGAAAGATCTTCTCCCGATCTTGGAGAAGGTTGCTCAGGCAGGACGCTCTATGCTCATCATCGCTGAAGACCTCGAAGGCGAAGCACTTGCAACGCTCGTTGTGAACAAACTTCGTGGCACATTGAAGATCGCAGCTGTAAA
>JBKJHR010000175.1:0-6680 GCA_046598695.1 Kapaibacterium sp. (SeqCode) | reverse complement strand
GCGTTTTCGGATCGTTGCAAAAACGAACTTATAGAGGACACCGAAGAGCTTCTCTTCTGCCCGCTTCTCACCACGCGATGTGGCGCGGACTAAGGGTTCAAGCTCTAATGTGGAAGTATCCATCTCGATATCCTATAATTGCTACAATTCGGTTAATTTAAGTTCAAACAAGTGCCAAGAAGTGGGGAAACAATAGTCAATCCTATACAATATCAACATTTGCTTCAGAGCGAGAGACGGGGATCGAACCCGCGACGTCCAGCTTGGGAAGCTGGCATTCTACCGCTGAATTACTCTCGCAGCGAATTATAGGCAAAATTACATCATTTTTACACGAATTACGCAAAAAAGGGTTTGGGATGACGGTGTGTGCGCTTTTTTTCGGCGCTTTTGGTATAATAATTGTACGTTATATCCTTGTCGTTAATTTATTACGCAAAAAGGAGCACCACATTTAGAACAGGTTGCGACGATTTTTTGAAAAGTTGACGAAGAAAGGAAATATCATGAAAAAGTTAATGAACATATCTCGCATCATCGCCTTCTTGGCGGTAGCAGTCATAGCCAATAACTCGTTCGCTCAAAATTTCTCTGAGTCTTCCGATAAATGGCAGACAACAACACTTCGTGCAAAAGGGCTTGATACCGTTCGCATCGTACGTCACTCCTTCGTTGGTGTACCGCAGCTTCATGATACTTCATCTTTGACCTATCATGAGCCGATGCCGGATTCGCTCATGCCAAAGATTGCGATCGATCTTGGTGAGATTACCATTCAGGCAGAATCTGCTGATGAGGTGATTGAAATACTTGAAAAGCAAGCGCGTCAATTGGGTGCTGATTGGATCGTAAGTTTCAATGAGCCACGCATGAAGCGTATCGGTGGTGGTAACTTCTACTACCGCTCATCGGCACAGTTATACAAGGTTATTAATCCTGATCTTGTAGCGCAGAGTGAGATTCTCGCTGTGAATATCAGTGAACAACACTTCTCAAACTACACTTCGCTTATGACATGGGTGAAGAACTACGTAGCACAAGATGAGGAGTAGGCAAGAAGTTTCTCTCATAAACAGATAGGGAACGCCCTTCGTCTGCAGTTACTGCTGACGAGGGGTTTTCTCTTTTAAAGCGATTGATACTTTTTTCTTGAACCAAGCATGTCTTTTGAGGATTTTGTGAAACGCCCTTGTTTTGCTAAGTCTATGAAATTATTTACGTTTTGTGTATTTCTACTCAGAAAGGGTGAAAAAGAAAACTCAAGAAAAATGATGTTTTCCGTGAACTCCATAGCGATTTATTTGTTTTTTTCTTAAGGATGTCGTATATTTGTATCACAGACATCAAGATTGTTGCCCTGAGAGTATACACTCAACGGGTTTTAGAAAACATAAAAGGGGCGCTTCGGAGACTGACGTGTGTTTCACAAAGGGAGGACCAATTTCTCTCACCGCCCATGTAGATCCCGAAGCGCTGTTATTTTGAGAGTCCATTGGCACAAGTTCCGATGACTTGCAGAAGGGTTAGGCTTTGCCTAACCCTTCTTTTTTGTGTCCATTTAGCATCAAAGAATTTGCGAATGTTGAGAAGCACATTGCTAACTGTAACGAGCTAAATGCTGTAAACACCTCGCTTCAATCGTGAAACTTCACACCAAGTTAAGCCGTTTTATTTACGTGTAGGAAAAACTCATCGGGGCGTGGCTCAGCCTGGTAGAGCACCGCGTTCGGGACGCGGGGGTCGGAGGTTCAAATCCTCTCGCCCCGACAAGACGAAAGCTGATAATCCTCGGTTATCAGCTTTTTTGTTGTATCTTTACAGCGATAATTTCTGAAAAATCTACTATGCTCTCATCCACACCATACGTCTGCCCGCATTGCTATGGCTCTCTTTCTGGGGCGAATGATGCGACAGCTCTGGTTTGTAATTCATGTTCATCTATCTATCCTATTATAGCAGGCATTCCAGTACTCATCTTCTCGGAAAATACATCCAACAAACGCGACGCATCGTCATTCGATTATCTTGCACACTATCAGCTTGATTCAGAAACATTTGATTACTTTCAGCAGAATTCCGGTGCGACCGAACATAGCGAGAGAAGACTTCGAGAGTATATTACTTCACTAATCCCAAAATCCATTACCAGCATCCTTGATGTGGGCTGTGGGTCTGCGTGGATAGCAAAGAAGTTTGTTCGCAATGGCGTAGAAGTATTCTCTCTTGATGCTTCGGCGACAAATCCCACGAAAGCAATGCAACTCTATCCCGGAAAGAATCATCATGGCGTTGCCGCAGATGCTTACAAACTACCATTTGAGGACAATACGTTTGATTGCATCGTTGCAGCAGAGATCATTGAGCACGTTGTTGATCCGCATAAATTTATCGCCGAGTTATTCCGTGTTGTGAAACAGGGTGGTTCACTCATTATCTCAACTCCTTTCAAAGAAATATTGAAGTATGAACTTTGCATTCATTGTAATCATCAAACCCCGCACAATGCTCATTTACACTCCTTCGATGAGAATAAATTGCGTAGTCTCTATATTGAGAATGATCTGAAAGAATTCACATCGAGAGCATTCAATAATAAGCTTCTCCTTTTTGCAAGAACATATATCCTTTTGCGTTATTTTCCATTTTCGTTCTGGCGATTGATTGATAGAGTTGCAAATCTTATTGTTAAGAAGCCGGTGAATGTGATCGTGACGTATGTGAAGAAGTAATACTTTCGGTTGTTGTGTCCCCAATGCGATTTTCTATCACCCCGAACAGGAAGGTATTGCTCGGTGTTTGGTAAGGTAGTATGGAAACCCTATCCCCAATAGAGATCAAAGCATTGACACTTGCTGAAAAAGGCAGGGCTGATGTTTTACGCATCAACGAGATGTTCTACTCCATTCAAGGAGAAGGATCTCGTGCAGGAGAGCCTTGCATTTTTGTCCGTTTGACAGGCTGTGGCTTGCGTTGTACGTACTGTGATACAGAGTACGCCTTCTATGAAGGTGAAGATATGTCACTTGGAGAGGTTTTAGAGAAGGTGCGAGCGTATGGCTGCAATCTTGTCGAACTCACTGGTGGCGAACCACTCGAACAAGAAGCCGCCTATCCTTTGATGAAAACTCTCTGCGATGAAGGCTATGAGGTGATGATCGAGACAGGTGGTCACATGGATATATCTCGTGTGGATGCGAGAGTAAAGCGTATCGTTGATCTGAAAACTCCTTCATCAGGCATGGTAAAACGAAATGTATATAAGAACATCGAGTACCTCACCAAGGATGATGAAATGAAGTTTGTGGTTGGGAGCAGAGAAGATTATCTTTGGGCAAAGGAGCAGATCGAATTGTTTTCACTTGCGGATAAGGCTGGATGTGTTTTGATGTCCCCAGTGAGCGGAAGCATTTCACCGAAAGAGCTTTCCGAATGGATTCTCGCCGACCATCTTCCCGTGCGTTTCCAGATACAGCTTCATAAGATCATTTGGGAAGGCGTGGAGAGAGGAGTATAATATATGAAAAAGTATTTCCTTGTATTGTATCTTTCTATTATACCGCTGTTTTCACTCTATGCCCAAGAGCAACCGCTGCATATAACGAACTATGTTACTGAAAGCTACTGGGACATTCGTAGTACACATTCGAGCATTCAAGCCCCAATAGGATTTGTGCGAGATGAAGATGGGTTTATAGAAAAGAAAAGTGGTTCGATGATTCGCGTGGAAGAGAACACCACTCCGATCTTACTTGCCCAGTATCAATTCCTGTCGAGTTTTGATTCAGTGATGGCTGATTCGCTTGGACAAAAACTTGTTGAGAAAATGAAACTCAAGATCAACGGCATGGATGCGTTACTTGCGAAACTGACATACTCCGTCAACGACAAAGATTTTATCTCTTGGAGGCTCATTATCGGTGATGAAAATTATACTGATGTTGTCGTAGGAACATACACGCAACATTTTGCGAATGATCTTGAAAACATCATTCGTACATCAGTACTTTCGACATTCTTCGATAAAGATAAACGCTTGCTTCCTGCCGGAGCTGATCCGACAATAAGCAGCTCAAGTTCGTGTAATTGTCACAAAAAATAAAATACTACTACTATTCTATGGCACTCTCTTCAACAAATAAAATACCTGAACTACATATATTCCCGAATCCTCGTCCAGAGAGGAGTTTTACGGTCGTTCATTCTAATCCTGAATTCACATCTGTCTGCCCTATGACAGGTTTGCCGGATTTCGGTGAGATCATTCTCGAATATGTGCCAAATGAGCTGTGCATCGAATTGAAATCGTTGAAATACTACTACCTTTCTTTCCGCAATCGTGGCATATTCTATGAATCGGTAGTCAATGAGATCCTTGATGATATGGTAAGTGCATTGAAGCCTCACTCGATCACCATTCGTGGCGAGTTCACAACGCGCGGTGGTTTGCATTCAACGGTTGAAGCAACCTACCTAAAGGAGTATGACAAAATCCCGAAACCCTCAAAAAGAGTAAAGATCGTTACGTTGAAAAAGTAAACCTTGAGCGCGAACACTGCGTTAAAACAATCTACAATTGTGCTTATTATAGAACGGAGTAGCCTGTGCCATTCCGTATTATATCTGTTATATGTACACCAAAATTAGTAAAACATTTCGTTGGGAGATGGCGCATAGACTGCCGTTTCACGAAGGTGGATGCCGTAATGTGCATGGGCATTCCTATGCGATGACAATAGAAGTAGCAGGGATGCCAGACGGGAATGGTATGGTGCTTGACTATTTTGATCTTTCTTCTATCCTTGCTCCGATGATCGAAGAAATTGACCACTCATTTCTCTGTGATCGCTCGGATGCGCTCTGTCGTGATTTCTTAGAAAGCTCGAAGCTGAAGGCAGTATTTGTTGATTTTCCTACAACGGCGGAGAACATCGCCCAATGGTTTTTCGAGAAACTTTCAGATGCATTTGTCGTCCACAAGAATATCCATGAACTCCGCATCGCCGTTGCTGAGACGGAGCGTACAAGCGCTGAAGTTTCAGGGGAGATACGTGTTTCAATTCCTGAGCGTCGCGTTTTAGAACATCATTCCCACATGACCGAATGAAATCAATTGTTCTGCTTTCCGGCGGAATGGATTCCACGCTTTGCGCCACAATTGCGAAGAAGGAGTCAGACTCTCTTGCCGCTATCCATTTCAACTATCGCCACAGAACCGAACGCAGAGAGCTTCAGGCATTTCGTGACGTCGCTGATGCACTTGGTATTACAGAGCGTTTGGTGGTTGATGTTGAGGTTCTGCGGCAGATCGGTGGTTCGAGTTTGACGGATACTTCTATCGAAGTAACTAAGGCTGATCTTGGTGCAACGAGTATTCCATCATCGTATGTGCCTTTCCGTAACGGCACATTCCTTGCTATCACTGCTGGTTGGGCAGAGATGATCGGTGCAGAGCGAATCTATATTGGTGCTGTCGAGGAAGATTCCTCTGGCTACCCGGATTGCAGGGCAGTCTTTTTCGAGTCATTTGAGAAGACGATCAATCTCGGTACAAAACCAGAAACACATATTAAGATTGTCACTCCTATTATTACGTGGAAGAAATCCGAGATCGTTTTGAAATCCCTTGAGATTGACTCGCCACTTGCTCTGACATGGTCATGCTATAAATCCGAAGAGGAAGCCTGCGGCGAATGTGACTCCTGCGCTCTGAGGCTTCGTGGCTTTGAACAAGCTGGTGCGAGCGACCCGATCGCATACAAGGTGAAGCCACACTATGACTAATTGTTGCAAAAGACAGAATGGTCGAAGAGTGCTCAGTGCGCTTTTCATTCTGTTGCTTGCAATGTTTTTTTTTCCGAAAACGGGCAGTTCTCAAACGAATGATTCAAATACAATTCGCACAGCCACTCGTGGTATTCGTAAAGGTGATGCTCCTCCGACAATAGCAGGAAAGCGAGTAAAACGCCCCGGCTTTGATCTTCCTGATTCCCTCTATATAGCTGTTGATTCTATTCGAGGTGATATTGATACGATCGTGTATTATACCGGAAAAGATTCTACCATCTTTGATATTAATGCAAAGAGGATGATCTTAACAGGCGAAGCAACGCTTGATTTTCGCACACAACATATCAATGCGCATCGTATCACAATGGATATGACGACGAATACGCTTACAGCAACCAGTACAACATACGATTCTGTGCTTGCCGCATCGCTTGGTAGACAGAGGCGTATCATACGAGATACCTCACGAGTCAAATCGCGTGGCGCACCAAAGTTAATAGATGGAACAACGGTCTATGAAGGTGAATCTATCATTTACAATTTCAAATCACGACAAGGGAATGTTGCCCTTGCGACATCTACGCTTGATGGAGGATATTATTCCGGCGAGAAGATCAAACAAGTTGCGCCGAAAACGCTCTTTATTGAGAATGGACGCTACACAACATGTGATGCTCCAATTCCGCATTTTTACTTTGAGGCGCCGAGAATGAAGCTCATCGCAGGAGATGAGGTTTTCGCCGAACCTGTCTATTTGTATATTGCTGATGTGCCGATCTTCGTCTTGCCATTTGCCGTCTTCCCAAATCATAGCGGTGGACGGCATAGCGGGCTTATCGCGCCTGGATATTCAACACAAAGCAGTCGCGGATATGGCTTAACGCATTTGGGGT
>JBKJHR010000135.1:0-9217 GCA_046598695.1 Kapaibacterium sp. (SeqCode) | reverse complement strand
TGCGCCATTCGTCGTCGGCAATGTGAGTACATACGGTGCAGCTAGAGATGCCGGAGCGCGAAAGGCGACGTAGTCTGTGCCATTGGCACCCAGTTCCATCAAGCGCAATTGATTTTGGTTGAGGATAGAAGCGTTATCTGACATGACAATCCCGCTAGAAACTGACAAACGAAGCTTCTCTGCCCCATTAGCCTTCATTATCACATCGTCGTTGGTTGACGTTCCAAGCCATTGAGTCGGGTTTACACCGGCATTGGTAAGGGCATTACCCATCATGAGCCACGGATTCGCAACTCCCGAACCAAGGGTAACAAGGGTACCGCCGACCGAAGGAAATGAGTATAGAGTGACTCCGACTGGTAAAAAGCTTACATCAAGAAGTCCTACTCTATTTGGTCCGTTATCAACCTGTACAGTGTGCTGTGCAAACAACGAGGTTGTAGAGAGGGCGATGCAAAGCGCCGCTACGAAAAGTTGAGTTTTCATCGTTAAATTGTGTGGTAATTCTAAGTAAACAAAGGGCTTACGAAGGGTCTATGTTGACGTGGTAATACTAACTGCCCTTTTTTCTACCTGCATACAAACATACGGACATTTTCTGAGGGATTGTTGAAAAGTACATTTTTTTTCTTTCGTTGGTCTCGGATGGTCAAGAAGATTTTGCATCTCTTGGGAAAATGCACAAGCTCATCCGCACACTCTTTTCTTTTTTCTTGTTATACACTATTGTTACCGCTTTGGATTGCACGCAATAGGAGATATCTATAACAAATGGCAAAAAAAGACACATCAGCTGAATTGAGATCGACAACAAAAATGGATAAGATTTCTCTGCGATCACAGACGAATGGGAGTAGCTTGCCTTTTAGCAAGGAAGAGATCGTCAATGATTACCGCATAGCACACCAGAGCCGTTTGGCAAGTGTGCTGGGGCGACGCGAGGTACTGACAGGGAAAGCGAAGTTCGGAATTTTCGGTGATGGCAAGGAAGTCCCACAGCTTGCAATGGCGAAGGCATTTCAGAAGGGTGACTGGCGATCGGGGTATTACCGTGACCAAACGTTTATGTTTGCCACAGGCACTTCGACTATTCAAGAATTCTTTGCACAGCTCTATGCTCATGCAAGTATAGAAGCCGAACCTGCCTCCGGGGGGAGAATGATGAACGGACATTTCGCAACCCGTTCGCTGAATGCCGATGGTTCATGGAAGAATTTGATGGAGATCAAGAATTCATCGGGTGATATGTCACCAACGAGTGGGCAGATGCCGCGTCTTGTCGGGCTTGCCTATGCCTCAAAACTATTCCGAGAGAACCCTCATCTGCACGAATTTACGCAATTCTCAAATAAAGGCAATGAAGTTGCTTTCGGTACGATCGGAAATGCGAGTACATCGGAAGGTTATTTCTTTGAAGCGATCAATGCGGCCGGTGTATTGAAAGTCCCGATGTTGATCTCAATATGGGATGATGAATATGGTATTTCCGTCCCTGCAAAATATCAGACAACGAAAGAATCGATCTCAAAAGCCCTCGCAGGGTTTGAGATAGATGAAAGTGGTAGAGGTTATTATTTCCATGTTGTAAAAGGTTGGGATTACGTTGCGCTTTGCGATGCTTATATTAAGGGTTCTGCAGAAGTTCGGAAGAATCATATTCCTGCGCTTTTCCACATAACAGAACTCACTCAGCCACAAGGACACTCAACATCAGGCTCGCAGGAAAGGTATAAATCTCCTGAAAGATTGAAATGGGAAGAAGAACATGATTGCAACCGCAAGATGCGTGCGTGGATGCTTGATAATCACGTTATTACTTCTGAAGCTCTTGATGCGTTAGAGAAAGAGAATACTGAAGTTGTGAACGAAGCGAAAGCTCGTGCATGGGAAGCGTTTTTATCGCCGATCAAAAAAGAGATCGTTGCGGTTAGCGGATTATTGACAGAACTCTCAGGACAATGCTCGCTTGGGACGGAAGTGCTTGCGGTGAAGACAGAATTAGAATCGCTTTATGAGCCATTGCAACGTGACGTTTTTGTTGCAGTCCGGAAAGCGATCCGTCTTGCGAACGTTGAAGCTGCGCCTGCAAAGGAATCACTTCAGAAATGGATTGACGGAAATCGTGAGCGCGTTGATGCCGAGTATAGCTCACATCTCTATAGCCAATCGAAAGAGTCTGCACTACGTGTGCCTGAAGTGAAGCCCGTATTCGCCGAGAATGCCGAGCAGGTCAATGGAAGTCAGATCATGGTTGCGTGTTTTGATGCAGCTTTTGCTCGTGATCCAAAAATATTTGCCATTGGCGAAGACATCGGGAAGATCGGTGATGTGAATAAGGGACTCGACGGCTTACAGGAAAAATACGGAGAGATCCGTATCACCGATACAGGTATCCGCGAAGCAACGATCTTGGGACAAGGAATTGGTGCTGCCTTGCGTGGTCTGCGCCCGATCGTGGAAATACAATATCTTGATTATTTACTGTTTGCATTGCAGGGAATGTCTGACGACATTGCAACAACGCTTTGGCGCACAGCCGGCGGACAGAAAGCTCCTGTGATTGTCCGCACTCGTGGTCATCGTTTAGAGGGGGTTTGGCATAGCGGTTCTCCAATGGGGATGATATTGGGTGCAATACGTGGAATGTTTGTTCTTGTGCCGCGCAACATGACCCAAGCCGCAGGATTTTACAATACGATGCTTCGTTCAGATGATGCCGCTCTTATCATTGAAGTCCTGAACGGTTACCGTTTGAAAGAATCATTGCCTACAAATATTGGTGATTACACACTTCCACTTGGCGTGCCTGAAATTCTGAAACAGGGAAGCGACGTTACCCTTGTTACCTACGGCGCGTGTTGCCGCATTGCGATGGATGGAATGGCTGAACTTGAGAAGTTTGGTATCTCTGTCGAACTCATTGATGTGCAGAGCCTCTTACCGTTTGATATTCACGGGAAGATCGTCGAATCTCTGAAGAAGACAAATCGAATTGTCTTTATGGATGAGGATGTACCTGGAGGTGCAACCGCATATATGATGCAGGAAGTATTGGAAAAACAAAGTGGGTATCTGCACCTTGATTCCAAACCGATTACGCTTACATCGAAACCCCATCGTCCTGCATACGGCTCTGATGGAGATTACTTCTCCAAACCAAACGCCGATGATGTCTTCAAAGTCATTTACGAAATGATGAGCGAATCAGATCCGAAGAAATATCCGATGTTTTAGTGAAGATCTAAAATATCTCTCACTCAATGACGAAAGAACAGTGAAGCGTTTTTTCACCCGCGATGATGGTGCAGAAATACTTTCCTGGTGGTAAACTCTTTGGAAGTCCCAATGAAATTTTCTTCGATGGTCTGCCTAAACTTGAGACGTTGTACTTTTGAATCTCTTGGCCTATTGCAGAAGTGACACTAATGCTATTCACTGGTGTTTCTGTTTTTAAGTTGATCTCTAAGTTCAACTCACCATTTTTTACCGGATTGGGATATACGTTTACGACATCTGTACTTTCGACAATATTTTTCACAGATGATAACGGTTTGTATTTTGCGAAATAAATATCGCCACCATCACGACGATAATCTTGCCACACCGCGTAGGTTGTACCATCAGCACCCATTGTTATTCTTCCAAATTCCTGTGCTTTGCCTGTTGCAGAAACAGGTGTACCAAGGGTGATCGCTTCATCGCTAATAGAACTGACAAATTGTACTTCCTTTTGTTCGACTTGATAGACCGCCTCTATGCGAGAACCATCACGGGTTGTTGCTACATCCGGCCATTTGGGAAATTCATTGGTGCGATTCAGTCTCTTATTTGGAGTGGCTTGTGTTGCCCCTTTGGGTAAGCGTGAGTAATAGGCAATAGAATTTCCAGCAGAATCATCTCTTGCATCAACCCACACAGCATGGAGATCTTCTTTGCCATCGAGTGAAATGTTCGGTCCCGATACGGGACAAGCACTAATATTCCATTTGCCACTTTGAATGAGAATTGCTTCGTCGAAGGTTGCACCTGCATCCATTGATCGTGTTACCCAAATATCACGTGCATTGTTAATGTTCGAGCGGAATGCAATATAGACATGACCTTCAGGGCTGACAGCAATGTCTTGCTTGCAGCATTCGCACGAACCACCGATTCCATTCGGCATCATATTCGCTTTCTTATTCATTGACCATGTTGATCCTCCATCAGTTGACTTCGTCATATATATCTGTACGTTCATTGACGTTTTTCGCTGTGTCTCTCGTGAATCAAGAAACGATACATATATATTGTCGCTCGAGTCAACAGCGATGGAAGCGAAGTCTTGTGCATATTTAGAAGAATCATTGGCATCGATCACAGACTTGGGAGTTGACCACGTTGAACCTTTATCCATTGACCGCGAATACCAAATGTCAGGTTGATTATTTACTCTGCTCTCCATCCAAACCATGTGGATCATCCCTTTGGTATCGAGTACGAACTGCGCCGTGCGCTGAAAGCTTGAGTTGATCTTTCCCGTGGTTGTGATTCGCGTTGGATGAACGAATGTTACACCGCCATCGGTCGAGTGCGTGATATATGCATCGCCATCAGTCCCACTACCCTTAATCCATGCTACATATACGCCCCCATCTCTGCCGAGGTGAATGATAGGTGAGCGTTCACTGCTCCCAGCAAGATCAGGATTTACCTGCGTAACGCCGGTAAAATTTTGTGCAAAAACAGATGTACTGATACAGAGAAAGAGAGAAAAAAGAAGATATTTCATGGTGTTATAATTTATTTGCTAACAATAGAACACAAAAAACGAAGTGGAGTTACACCCTACCTCACGAACATTAACTTCGATTGTGTTGGGTCAATTATGACCGCTTTGTATTTGCGAAGCACATCAATGGCAAGAGTGCCAATGACATCAATGTTAAGGTCTTTATAGCGAGGCGTGGCTGAGACGACCACGCGCCGAGGATTTCGCGCGGCAATGTTGCGCCCTCCGACGATGAATTGCTTCAACTCGATTCCCCCGAACTGCGTCTTTTCTGATACTGAGTCAACATGTTGTTCGCGTTCGACGGCTTCACGTGTTTTCTGATCGAATGCTTCCTTGAATATAAACGATTGGTTCTCAGAAAGTGTAAGGTGTACTCTTCCTTCTTTTAAGGGGGGAGCTTTCACGTCGATCCACATCGTTGGGAATTGGCAATGACAATAGTTTATCATTGCATCATCCAGATACGGTACGTGTGTTGAGCTTGTATCAGCAAGAGTGGTAAACGTGACAGGTGTATTTGTAGAATAAAGGTTTAGAGCTTTCTTTTCGAAATCAAAAATACATACATATTTTCTCACGAATGCATATCCGAGTACACCAGCAAAGTTGGGGTCAATGCTCCTGAACTGGCTTTTTGCATATGATGGGACAAGTGAAGTAATGATCGTACGAGAATCAGAAACAGGAAAGCGAAATTCCTCGGCATGAGAAACCTCTGTTATTGTCGAATCAAATGGGAGGAAGTTGCCATCATTGGAAATACCGACATCAAGCAAATAGCTTCTTGTCAAGACAATTTTTTTGCCGACCGAATCACGTTCTTCTGTTGGAATGTCCACGAAGAGATAACCATTTTTAATGTGCATCGGAAGTGAGACGATGAATCCGCCTGATTGCACATAGGCATTTGGCTCAACTGCCTTTGAGCCACTTGGCAAAAGGAGTAGGAGTGTAAAAAAAAGAATAGCGATAAAATTCTTAATCATTATTTTCGATGTAGAATAGCTTTGAGCTGATGTAATTACGAAGATCAGGGTCAGCGCGCATCGTGATGAAATAAATGCCTGCTCGTAGCGGGGAATTTACAGAATTTAGCGGCTCCCACCTGCCCGAATATGAGCCCGGTGCGAGAATAGAGTCTTGAAAAACAACGACAGAATCACCGATCGCATTTTGTACAATGAGCTTTACGATCGCTGTATCTTGAATCGTAAAAGAGATAAAAATGGTGCTATCGCCGAGACTATGATTATAGGGATTTGGGTAAATAGGTGCAAGCGAGTCTGGGAATTTCCCTCCTGATTGCACATGAAATGATTTCTTGATAGAAAGAATCTGTGAACTATGCAACGCGATGTGCTGAGGTTCAGAATTCATTTCATTACAGCCCCCGATCATGAGCGTGACGAAAAGAATGATGAGATATGGGCTGATGTATTTCATAATCCCAATTTATAGCCAATGCTCATGGTAATACCACCGATATTTCCCAGCCCTCCTTTGGTTACCCCGTCTGCAAAGTATGTGCCGAGGTGGAGATCGGCGTAGATCGCTGATAGTGTGGCAATAGGATACTCTAATCCCAACCCGATTCCAAAACCAATATTGTAATATCCTTTAGAGACTTGCAACGGTTGTATCGTAGTGCCGTCTGTTGTGCTTTCGATAATTCCTGTCACCGTTGTTCGGGCAAGTAAGAGGCTGAGTAATCCATAAAGCCTGAGTTCTTCCAGTTTTGGCTTTTCGAGGTAGTAGTGGACCATTGGTTCGATCTCAAGTGAAGATAGTGACATATCAGGTACAAAAACGGCTTCACGTCGCTTGAAACGGAATTGCGCTCCCGTTGATGCCCTTTCTGAAACTGGGAAGAGTAATCCACCGCCAATTTCGAGTGGCAACCCAATTGTTTTTGTCTCGTAATTTATCTTGTAGCTGTCGTGAATGGGTAAATATCCACCAAGTTGAAGGAGGATAAAGAAGTTGTCGCTGTAGTTACTGGAAAGAGGATGCTCTTCTGCTATTTGCGCAGGTAGCTGTGAGGGGATCGAGACAAGAAGTATAAAAGCGACCATTAAGACGGAAATTCGTGCCGTCTTTTGCTCGTACTTTTTACCTTCAAATGCCTTCTTCGTGAACAAATGGTTATAGAATGTTGTATTTTTACACTTCAGAACTCTGACGGTTTTCACTATTAGTCGCAGTTCTGACATCAGATGAACAATCCAAAAGCCCTAATAATCCGTTTTTGTTGCCTTACCCTTGTATTCGTTGCAAGCATCTCACTTGCCCAACCGATCACACGCTCAGTGCCATTCACGTTTCCGACGAGAGACTCATTGCTCGCTTCCGAGCTTCCAACCTTCTCTACCGAAGCAGCGGGGGGGCACGGAGCTTGGAAAACATCGCCGGAAGGGCATATCGTCGGCGAAGACGGGACACCTCTCAAGCTCTTTGGATGTGTTCTTGGACAGACTGCCGCTTTTCCTGATCCGAAAGATGCAGAAATGATCGCCAAACGTTTGCGTAAGTTCGGATTCAATGCTGTACGCTTTGAGGATGTTGACAATTTCGGCAACGATCCCGCAAGTTTCTTCCGTTACCGCGATGATAAGAATCAGATCAATACGACTTCCTATATAGTAAACCCGGTTCAGCTTGCAAAGTTTGATACGTTGTTCTATTATTTGAAGAAAAACGGTATTTATTCGGTTTTCACCTTTCATAGTGCGCATCGCTTTGCGCAAGGGGATGGACTTCTCTCAGCTGATTCGATTTATCATAATGCACTTGCAACGCTTATTGACCCCGCCGCCTCGAAGCTCGCACAGCAATGGGTAAAGACATTTTTGACGCACACAAATACGTTGACGGGGTTAAAATATGCAGATGACCCCGCACTCGCTGTGGTTGAATATGCAAATGAAGCGAGTTTGTATTGGTACTGGAATGGGTTAGATCGCCTCGTCTATATAGATCAAAATAATTATGGAAAAGGAAAGCAAACGATCAGCTATAACTATTCTCGTCGCCTCGATACGTTATACAATTTATTCTTAAAGGCAAAGTACGGAAACGATCAAGGCATCCGCAACGCATGGGTTGGCTCAGGCACATTGCCGAAGAATAACTTCATGACGAATGCAAGTTTCGAGAATAGCTTCTCGCAAGCATGGAGCTTTCGCACACAAAATGGAACAACGGCAGTCAATGTGCTGGCTGATGGTGGTGTTGACTCTTCTTATTATGAGAAGATACGCATACAAGATGTTGGTGGTAATCCGAATGCCAATAATGTAAGCTATACGAATTTGAGTGCTCGGCTCGGCAAGGATTCCTTGTACGAACTTTCATTTTATGCCAAACTTGCATACGATGCTGCTGTGCCTACGCGTATAGGAAGAAACATCCAGATAGTTATCTCAACATTCGCACCGGGTGGGACGAATTTGAATACAATTGTCAAAATTGATACCGTATGGAAGAAGTACAGTTTTATCTTCCGTGCTTCCTATGAAGGCTTGCAGAATATGGCAGTGCGCATGGGGTCGGAGCTTGGTGATGTATGGCTTGATGCTTTTAGCATCAAGGCGCAAGCAGAAACTGCACCCGCGGCGGGAGAAATACTTGCATCAAGTTCATATAAGCGTCTTCGAAATGATGGCACACTTCGTTTGCAACCATTACAGCGTACAAGAGACCTCATTGTATTCTATGATACATTAGAAAAATCTGTGTATTCTTCTCTTGATAAACTTGTCAGGGATACATTAAAGGTCAAAGCACTGATCAATCATCGTCAAAACGGGTATTGGACTCAGTTGCCAGATGTATTCGCATCTGCAAATGAAGAGATCGTTGATGTTCATAATAATTGGGATTTCACCGGTTCTCGCCCTGGGTTGCCATATACTGATACGACGTGGATGGTACGAAATAACCCTATGGTGAAAAATAAACAAGCCGGAAGTCTCGCGCTTCCCGTTGCTGGTGCACTGAAAGGAAAGCCTGTTATTTTGGGAGACTTTTATACGCCGTGGGCGAATCAGCATCGTAGCGAACAATTTGTGCTCTTCCCAGCATGGGCAAGTTATCAAGATTTTGATGGTATCTTCTTGGGGACCTATGGCTATTTGAAAAGTGAAATATTTGCCGATAGTTTACCAAACTTTGTCAAAGGCGGCGGAAGCGGACAGGCATTTGCTTGCGACCCATCGATCTTAGCTCTTGCCCCTTTTGCAAGTAAACTCTTCCTTGAAGGATGGGTGAAGAAAGCCGAATATGCAGAGACACTAACCCACGACGCCGATGACGTATTCCTTTATCCGACATTCATTATAGGGCGTGGTGTATTTGGTGTTGACGGTTCGTTAGAACAAAATATCATCACGCAGATGAGTTTGCGTCAGAGCTTCGGTGCGACCAAGCATAAAGTTACCGCAGAAT
>JBKJHR010000007.1:0-4190 GCA_046598695.1 Kapaibacterium sp. (SeqCode) | reverse complement strand
CACTTCCCTCAATGATTAGGTTCTTGAGTGCAGGGGTGGTTCGTGGCTATAGAGACTGGGCTACCAGATGAAATATCAGAGGGGAAAGACGTAGCTTCGTACCGATATTACGGCTTCTTCAATGATCTCCAACGGTGTCCTTCGCCGTCAAGAAGGACGCTCGTTGAATCGGTACGAGCCTGATAGACAACTTGTCCTTTTTCATTCGTGATCTTTACTGCACTGTGGATGGGTTTTGAAGCGTAGTGCTTTTTCATATATTTCGCAGCATCAACAGGGAGGTCGGACCTTTTAATATCCTCACGAGTTTCGATGATCGTTCCTACCGCATTGATCTTGACCGTTTGATGATTATCGGCTGCTGTAAAATCAGCTTGATACATCTTGCCGACCTTCGACCACTTCGCATTCGTCACCAGCGGATAACTTCCCGCAAATTTTGCCTTGACAGGTGCAGGGATATCCTTGGGCGTAACAGCAAATGCAATACTTGAGAATACGAAAGCCAGAAGTACAAATATCTTTTTCATAGAATATGCAGAGTAAATATGAATGCGTTCGAGTGTAACAGCATTACTCGCGGATTTCGTTCTATGGCGAAGGTGCAGATTCTAGCTCATTTTGAGGAGTGGCATTAGCGCGACGAGGAATCGACTATGGCTATTAGTACAAGAACTCAGGGGATTCTTCACTTCGCTTCGCTGCGTTCAGAATGACAATGTCACTTGATTTGAGCTACTATCGGAATTGCCTATCCCGAACCACGCCTCGTATTCTCTCGTTAATCTTCGTATGCATTTTCTCACGCGCCAAAAAGATATTCTTACGACAGACTTTTCTTCTATCGAAGAAGAGATAGAACGGCGTGTGCGTTTGGGGGATGCTGAGAGTTTTATGTATATCGTCCCCACAGGTGCATGGGCGAGAGAGCTTATTACACGCATTGTGGAGTTTGCGGCACCCAAAGCAATTCGCGTTCCGCATGTGCTGTCGTTACAAGAATTCATCTCTCGCATTCATGGTAGTGTTCGTCCGTATAAGCGGATCATAAGCGATTCGGAGAGCAGCGTCCTTATTGAGCTTGCAATGTCCGAGCTTTTCACGGAGAACAAACTGACGTATTATGAAGAGCGAGAGGGAAGAGGTCGTTCGCTTCCGATACCAAAGGGGACGTTCGAGAAACTCTCAACAGCATTAATTAGTCTGAAGCGAAGAGGGATCTCGCCGAAGAGATTGCACGAAGATGTTGAAAGAGTAGAGAAGGAATCATACCGAACGACAGAACTTCGCCGCGCCAAAGATCTACATTCCATCTATGAACGATATGAGGTAAAGCTTGGCAAGACACTGACGGATACTTACGGTACTCATCACGACATCATTGAGTATCTGAGCCTTCCCGCAAGCGAACATTCGCCATTGCAGATCGATCAGATCACGGAGTTCTTCCGCAGATCATTTCCGAACGTCAGCGATATATTCGTTGGCACATTCATTGATATGGATGAACCAGCGAGGTTGATATTGAACGCGATGAGCCATGCTACCGATGTGAATATTTTCTTCAGAGTAGAAGATGCGGCGATCAATACGACGCTCTTTCACTCACAACAAGAATTTATTACAAAACAGAGTGAAGATGGCTTTCGTGAAGTAGAAGTAAGACGTACCGAGTTGCATGAAAACGCTATCGGTTTTCCAAAACTACTCCCGGAAATTACGAAGCGTCTATTCCTGTATCAGAATAGACGAAAAGACTCGGTAAAAATTGAAGCTGAGAAGTGCGTGCATCATTTTACAGCACGCGATACACGCAGTGAAGTTACTCTTATTGCGCGAAAGATCAAAGAGATCGTCACGAATTCTCCCGTACAGTTATCTCGGATGTGTGTTGCGATGCACAGGCAGGATGATTATGCCACGACCATTGAGGAGATATTTTCGGACTACGGAATTCCCGTGCAACTTACCGAACGCAAGAGCCTGACCTCTTCTCCGCTCTTTACTGCGATAGAATCGCTCTTTCGTTTGGCAGAGTTCAAGCTAACGCGTCGCGAATTGCTCCGTTTATTACATTCACCGTATCTTGCGATCAAGAATGATCTTGATAAGCCTATTGATGCACTGAATCTTGCTGATGTTATCTCTGCGCTTCGTTTGCCTGGTGGAGCAAAGACATGGATCACGCAGATCACACAGGAACGGGCGCGAATAGAGAGTGATCTTGCGAACAGGTCTATCGATGATGAATTTGAGGAGCGCAATCTGACGACGTTGCTTGCGAAAATTAAAATTGCAGAAGTTGATATTGTTGCCATAGAAAGACTCATCGCCCGATTTATCGCGAAGCGCAAACCATCGAATTTTCTTGCAACATTGAAAGATATTATCAAAGGTTTCGGAGTGCGCGAGCAATTGCTCTCTTCGGATGAAGCAATGCTTGGTGCAGGTGCATTGGAAGCAGATACACGTAGCTACAAGGCATTGGCAGAAGTGTTGGAAGAAGTCGAGAGGCTTATCTTATCGCTCGGTCTTCGTGATGAAGAATTGCCGTTAGAATTCTACACGGAGAGGATCAGAGTAGCGGCATTGCAGAAACGTTTTGCACCACGTGTTGAGCCTGGGCAGGGCGTTGTCATTACGTCCTTTGATCAAACAGCAGGTTACACGTTCGATCATTTATTCCTTATTGGTCTTAATGATGGTTCTTTCCCCGAACTCTACGAACCCTCGATCTTTGCAATGCGTGAGCATCAACGTTCTGAGCGCGAGAACCTTGCATCGCAGCGATACCAGTTTTTCCAGACACTTGCCTCGTGCAATGATCAGCTCTATCTTTCTTGGCTTGCAGGCAATAGCCAAAATATGGAGCGCGCACCTTCGACCTTCGTTGAAGCACTCACTGATATAGTAAAGAGTGAAGAGATAACCGAAGCACTTACCTCGTCAACTGTTATATATTCATCTCAAGAATTGCTCCGTCATATTGGTGCTTCGCTTTATGAGAGCAACGTGTTGACACTACCCGAAGGAGTCATTCTTTCAGAAGAAGATCATACGTTGATCCATACGGTCATTCCACGCGCGGTCGCAGTAGAGCATGAACGAATGGATACTGAGCGTAGCTCTTTTGGAGGCTATATTAATGTCGCACTACTTCCAGAGGAAATGCAAGAACGGTTTGCTTCCTATCGTGATCGTGTGTATTCGGCAAGCCAGCTCGAAAGCTATGCGAAGTGTCCTTTCCAATATTTTTCGCGGTATGTCTTACGTCTTGGCGAACGTGCCGCGATAGATGAAGAGGAGGGATTGAATGCCATGGAAAGTGGCAACCTTCTGCATGAGCGATTGCATCACATGCTCGAAACGATACGCGATGAAGGGAAGGATCTTCGAGGAATGGACTATACTGAGTTCAGAAATTACGATCCCTTTTACAATAAATACGAAGAACTTGCTGAACGCAAGCCCGCTGCTCGTCATCCTTTCTGGCGTGCGGACATGGAGGCAATGCTTGACCCCGAAGGAGGTTTGAGCGTGTTTGAGAAATTTCTTGCCGCAGAACAAAAGCAAGGTAAAACAACAAAGCCCCTATTTTTTGAACAAGAATTCAAGGCACATGAGATCGTTGAGGCTGGGGTAGATGATGAAACCCGAACATTTCGTTTGCGGGGCAAAATTGATAGAATTGATGTGGATGAGGATGCGGGAATCTATGCCATCGTGGATTACAAGTTGCGCAATACCCCCTCAATGAATGATATTGTCGCCGGCAAGAGTCTTCAGCTTCCATTATATCTTCGCGTCGCTGACGACTTGCTTCGGCAAAAGCTTGGTGTGGAAGGAGTTGCCGCACTCTATCAAACTCTTCTTGGTGAAAAATCTGAGAAGAAAGCAGCACTGGTTATCGAAGAATTCAGCGAGAAAGTATTCGAGGCAAAGGGGCAGAAAAAAAATGGGTTTATTAAAAGCGCAGAAGAACTGCGAGAAGTCATCGAACAAACTGTTCGTTATGCCAACTCTTATATAGATGGTATTACGCATGGCGAGTTTCCTTTGGTCAAAGAAACAGAGCGGGACGTTTGCGCATATTGCCCTTATCACAATGCTTGCCGTGTGGAATCCGCACAAAGAGCCGGTGTGCTCAGGAGATAGTAATTATGTGAATTGATCTACTACGCGCAACAAAT
>JBKJHR010000159.1:0-3887 GCA_046598695.1 Kapaibacterium sp. (SeqCode) | reverse complement strand
CAGGGATCACCCATGCTGACATCGAAGAAGGTGAAGCAACCATCGATACGGCTGATATTAAATAATAACCGAATTATCTCGGATTACTCAAAAGCCATGGATGATGAGTTCATGGCTTTTCTTTTGTAGTTTTGCATAAATTCTTATTCTATGCCACAAACGCCACATACAGAAAAACACTTTACCGCAGGCGACATGGTTCGCGACATTGTCATCGGCATGTCTGATGGACTTACCGTGCCCTTCGCTTTAGCGGCGGGATTAACAGGTGCAATTGCTGAGTCACGAATCGTCGTTACGGCAGGTCTTGCTGAGATCGCAGCAGGTTCTATTGCCATGGGGCTTGGAGGATACTTAGCTTCGCGTAGCGACTCTGAGCATTATATCAGCGAACGCAAACGCGAAGAAGAAGAGATCATCAACGTACCTGACGTTGAAGCGGCGGAAGTACAAGAAATTTTTCAGGCGTATGGATTATCACATCAGGAAAGTGAATCTGTCGTGAGTAGTTTGCGCAAACGTCCGAAGGATTGGGCTGACTTTATGATGCGTTTTGAGCTTGGCTTGGAAGAGCCAAAGCCAGGGAGAGCGTTGAAAAGCGCATTGACGATCGCACTAAGTTATATCATTGGTGGTATGGTGCCACTGAGTGCCTATATCATTATGACCGAGGCGCACGATGCTTTGAAAGTCTCTATTATTGTCACGATCATTGCTCTCGGAGTCTTCGGTGGCATTAAGGGAAAATTCACCGGAGCGCATCCATTTCGTAGTGCAATGCAAACAATGCTCATTGGCGGTCTTGCCGCCGGTGCTGCATTTGCAATCGCAACTTGGATTTCCTAAGAGCTACCCGCGAGCTAAAAAAGCTCGCAGATAGTAACCTTAGATAGAAAAATCAGCTCTTTATCTTTGCGTGCTGTGCGCAGAATTTTCCACCTTTCATTGCATTTCGGCTGCACTGCTTACCCTCTTTGGTCTTTGCTTGACATTGCGCTGCTGTAGCGGCATCTCCACCTGTTTTCATCATCTTCGCATGTTGGAAACAATACTTTCCGCCACTAACGGCAGTACGACTGCATTGCTTACCTCCAGCAGTTTTTGCCTCACACTGCGGACCTTTTACAGCCTTCTTTGCTGAAGTCGCAGACTTTGCAGGTTTTACTTCTTTTACAGCTGACTTCGTCGTGTTATCTGCAAGCACTGTTGTTGCAAAAAACAAAACGGCAAGGAATATACTAAGTTTACGCATAGAAATATATTAGATAAATGGATGAATAAACAAAACACAATTTTTATACTGACATGACTTCTTTCTCCTTTGCGGCAACAAGTCCATCAATTTCTTTGACGCGCATATCGGTTC
The DNA here is from genome assembly GCA_046598695.1 of Kapaibacterium sp. (SeqCode). Taxonomy (GTDB): domain Bacteria; phylum Bacteroidota; class Ignavibacteria; order Palsa-1295; family Palsa-1295; genus JBKJHR01. The sequence continues at coordinate 2,521 of JBKJHR010000159.1, read as the reverse complement.
TTTTCTGAACGTCGTCCTCGCCTCGCTTGCGCTCATCTTCAGAGAGATGCTCAGCCTTCTCGGCTTTCTTCAAATTCTCCATCGAATCGCGACGGACATTGCGAACAGCGATCTTCGATTCTTCCCCATGTTTCTTCACAAGCTTGACGATCTCCTTGCGGCGATCTTCTGTAAGAGGCGGAAGCGGTACGCGAACAATAACGCCATCATTGGAAGGATTCAACCCCAAGTTCGCGTTGAGAATTCCTTTTTCAATTGCGCCAAGCATACTCTTATCCCATGGTTGAATAGAGATCGTATGTGCATCTGGCACAGAGAGATTCGCCACCTGATTCAACGCCATTGGTGACCCATACGCATCAACTTTTACTGTATCAAGAAGTCCTGTTGAGGCGCGCCCCGTGCGGATCTTATTCATTTCATTTTGTAAACTTTCGATACTTTTCGCCATGCGTGTATCGCAATCGTGGAGTATTTCTTTAATGCTTGTCATGTTCGGTACGATTCGTTTGTAAAAATTTTGTAAAATGAGTGTAGTGATCTTAGAGCGTAACCTTCGACCCTACGCCGTCTTGTGTTAAGACCTTCAAAAGATTACCCTTCTCATTCATATTAAACACAATGATCGGAAGTTTATTCTCCTGACATAGTGTGATTGCCGTCAGATCCATAACACGAAGTCCTTTTTGGAGCATATCCGCATAAGTAATTTCCGGGATGTAAAGAGCATTCGGGTTCTTCTCAGGGTCGCTGTCGTAAATACCATTGACACGAGTCCCCTTCAATACTGCATTTGCATCGATCTCCGAAGCACGGAGTGCGGCGGCGGTGTCGGTCGTGAAATAGGGATTCCCTGTTCCACCTCCAAAGATAACAATTCTTCCCTTCTCCAAATGCCTGATCGCTCTGCGGCGGATAAATGGCTCGGAAATTTGTGTCATGTGGATAGAGGACATCAACCTCGTCACTGCGCCCTTTGCTTCAAGAGTATTCTGCAGAGCGAGCGAATTGATCATCGTCGCCAACATCCCCATATAATCGCCTTGTACCTTCTGCACACCATCCACACTTCCCTCAACACCGCGATAGATGTTGCCACCACCGACGACAACGGCAATCTCAATGCCCATATCGTGTACCGCGATGATCTCATCAGCGAATTGTCCAACGATAGCGGGGTCAATGCCATATTGCAATTGCCCCATCAGCGATTCGCCAGAGAGCTTGAGGAGAATGCGCTTATACTTTGGTGTTACAGACATAAATGATAATTAACACGGCTTTCATCGCCTTTACGACACAAATCTATGCAAAAATACGTTTAACTTTCTGATGTCGCAATAAATGTCATTTCCGCGAGATATTCGACATCATGTGTTCACCTAACACAACTATTATGGTTTTTGATACAAACGAAGAACTTCAGTTTATTTCTTACAAAGAAGCTCACACTATCCCCGATCGTGAGCTTATTGTCACCGACTCCTTTTATCCGCGAGGCTTGAACCTCAGCCACCTCTATAATCACTACGTCCCACAGCCCTATCGCGCCAATACAAGCACTGCTTCTGTCATCAAATGGCTGGAATCGCTTGAATATGTGACCGAACGTGAAGGGAAGAGGTTTGTGACGTGCAATCATTTTGACATTGACGGCTTGCTTTCGGTGTGGGCTGCACTTCATCCCGTTATTGCTCTGCGACATAAGGAAGAGATCATCGCTGCAGCAACGCTTGGTGATTTCAGAGAATGTAATACGTTAAGCGAAGCGGGACTCAAAGCTCTCAAACTCTGTGCCCTTATCAATCATGCCGAGAGGACAAATTTCTGTCTGCCCTTTGGCGATCTCGACGATGCGACGATTGAATATGAAGTGGCGGCGCGGAAGTTCAATTACTTCTTGCCTCGTTTCGCGCAATGGATCGAAAAGATCAATGATTATCAGTTAATGTGGCATGATGAATATCACCAAGTGCTTGCTGATATTGCTCATATTGATGAAGGAAGTGTAGATATCCAAGAGTTTCCTGAGCTATCACTATCTATTGTGACCTCGAAGCGTCCTCTTCATTATTATGCCTCAGCATCTCGAACACGAGGAGGAGCAGTGCTTTCGCATTTACCGGAACATGGGTATATCGAGCTTGAATATAAATATGAGACGCTCGTCGGAAGGCTTGACCGCGAAACAACTGAACGCATTGACCTTAATGTATTAGCCTCAGAGCTTACTCTGCTTGAAGCTGACAAATCTGTCGTTTGGAAATTTGATAATGGCTTTGAAGGCGGACCAATGTTGCGCCCTGAAAGAATTGGGGCTCCGATCACACATGAAATGCGCTACCAAAATATCGGCGTTCGCTTATCATCTGGCTTATTACCTAAAACGACTATTCCCGCAGAAAGCGTAACTGAGAAAATTATGGAAGCTCTTTCGGTGAAGGAAAAGGTCTAACGCCTCTGAAAAACGGTCTTTTAAAATAATAGAGCGGACAAGGAGTCCGCTCTATTTCGTTTAAAC
>JBKJHR010000150.1:0-8777 GCA_046598695.1 Kapaibacterium sp. (SeqCode) | reverse complement strand
GCTTGGCCAGACGATGAAGTATGCAAACCCTGATGCCGTGTCGAGCCGTAAGAGTGTTTTATCAATGCCAATCCTTGAACCGCCCAGCCAAGTATCACCATTCTTATCGAGCCGTATGCCTGCATTGCTATATGCACCAAGATAGGTGAGTGCCGTATCGTAATGTAGAACAAATTCTACATCTTGTATCTTGTCGAAACCTTTGAGATTGATAGGTATTGCTACAGCCCCGCCGATCGTATCGGTCTGGCCGTTCGCTGTCCCAAGCTCAACATACAGTATCTTTTTGCCAAATCCGAAAAGGGGTATCGATATTTCTGAACCGTCTTCGAGATAGATCGTGTAGTACCCTCTCCTATCTCCGTTGCCGCGTGGCTTGAAACTGATCGTTGCTGAATCATTACCCCGAAGTGAATCGCCAATACTTCTGACCACCTTGTAATCAAGTGAATCACGTCCTGTTATTGCTTCGCCGATCACTTTCGGAAATATACATAGGTTGCCGGTCAAGCGTATCATCTGTATAACGGGGGTATCGCAATTCAGAAGTGAATCCGTTGTGAAGAGGCGATTCGGAAATGATGAGAGTGATTCATAGAGCGAACCGATCTTCAGCGAATCCCCGCCGCTATTGCCTGTGCGCCAGATAGAACCATTCGCATCTGCCGCAAAGACGAGATTCTCATTAAATGCGGTGACAAGTCGTGTATCAAAAGGCGCAGTAGGTCCGCCAATAGATTTCCACGATGCACCTTTATCTGTTGATCGCCATACACCATCACCAACTGTTTGCGCAAAAATTGCTTGACCTGCAATGCAGACCGATCCACAAAAGAATTTCTTTGCACTTGTTATTGGTTCGGCGCGTGAAACATTCCATGAATTGCCTGCATCGGTCGAGCTGAATATCTGCGCAAAATCATCGCGGCTTGTTGTGCCGTCTTCGTTAATTACATAGACATCATTCGGGCTACATGGGTCAACATCAAAGCCATACGTATCGAAGTCCACTCTTCCTGCCATTTGCGTCCACGTTACACCATAATCATTTGATTTCATCAAATGAATTTCAGAAACACCCGTCGTTGTGGGAGTATAACCAACTATTGCATAGGCACCTGAGCCGAGAAGTGGTTTAATGTCTGGTATATATGTCCCAGGAGTTGCAATTGTCCACGTTGCACCTCCATCACGTGTTGAATGTATCTCGCCTCCAACGGCAGTGGCAACCACAATATTATCAGGCGAACCGAGAAATGCTGATTGAGCGGCAACCGAAAGTAGCCTAATTTCCCGCCATGTGAGCCCTCTATCATTCGTAAGGAAAACGTGTCCTTGTTGTGTACCGACAATTCCGACATTTGCATCGTAAAAGTTAATATGGCGGATAAGATCGGTCGTAAAAAGAGTCGGGGAGCGTTTCTGCCAGGTAGCACCAAGATCCTGCGACATGAACACTTCCTTTGTGCCAGCCCACACGATTCCTGAGCGATGGGTTATGCAGCTCATTTGATAGCCTTGCGTTCCGAGCAGATTTGGCGCAACAAGCGTCCATTGCGCGCTGGCGAATGTGGTAGGCAGCACGAAAAGCACGATGATCGTCGGAAGGACGTATCTCGTTGCAAGGAATACTGCTATGTGCTGAAACAGCCTCTTCATTCGTATCGTAGACTCCGACTATAATGGAACAGTCCTTTTTGCAAGCCTGTTCGGTTCAACTACTTATATACATTCGGATACTATAGAAATCGGTAACATAACCGATTTACACATTTAATGAACAACTTTTTTCGATCTGGCAGCGGGGGAAGCCGATTTTCCTTTTTCCCGCCTGTGCTCAAATGGCTTTTAGGGCTGAATATTGGCATTTATGCGCTTGAGGCTCTTTTGGGTTCAATGCGTCTCGGCGGAGTACCGTTGGGGTATTATCTACACCGCTTCGGTTATCTCTTCCCGTTTGATTCACCAAGTTTTATCCCGACCCAACTTTTCACCTACATGTTCATGCATGCGGGTTTGACGCATTTGCTTTTTAATATGCTTGCTCTCTGGATGTTTGGAATGCAACTTGAGCAAGTATGGGGATCGAAGAAGTTTTTGATCTATTATCTTCTGTGCGGTCTCGGCGGCGGTATTGCCCACATGATCATGTCACCTGTTCTGAGCGAAGGTATGGCTGGTCCGCTTGTGGGTGCATCAGGTGCTATCTTCGGGTTGCTCATTGGCTTTGGTTTACTCTTTCCTGAGCAGCCAATTTATCTGTACTTCTTTTTCCCGATCAAAGCAAAGTATTTTGTGGCACTCTATATCGGCTTAGAAGTCATGTTCCTTTCCAACGGATCGTCTGATGGTGTGAGCCATCTTGCGCATTTGGGCGGGGCTGTTGTTGGTATCGTCTATATGCTTGTTAGCGTTGGTGTGCCTACGATCCTTTCTAATTTCAAATCCCGATCTCGAGATGAGCGAGTGAAAAGCATTTGGCAAGGCGGACAACAAAATGGCGGGATGTTCAAACGTCCCGATCGTGATGATGAGCCAATAGAAGCCGAGTATCACGAAGTAGGGACAGCAATAGCAACGAAGAAAACCGACGCACGAGGGATGCGCATTATCACACAAGCGGATGTTGATGCGATCCTCGACAAAATAGGCGCAAGCGGTTATCAAAGTTTATCACAAGAAGAGCGCGATATTCTCTCAGAGGCATCGAAGAAAATGGATGAGCGAGGCAGAAGTTAAATGAACAACGAACGTATAGAATTACCGATCTTTACACCCCAAACAGGACTTGATAGTTTCAAGGATAATCGCCGTAAATCACGACGTGTGATGGTGGGCGATGTGCCTGTTGGCGGCGGTGCGCCGATCAGTGTGCAGTCAATGACGAAGACGAAGACGGGTGATGTGAAAGCAACACTCGAACAAATTCGCCGCGTCCAAGAGGCGGGCTGCGATATTATCCGCGTTACGGTCAATGATTGGGAAGCCGCCGATGCAATGAAGGAGATCGTCAAAGGCTCGAACATACCCGTAGTTGCTGATATCCATATCAATCATATTTTTGCCATCAAGGCGCTCGAAGCAGGGGTAGCGAAGGTACGTTTGAATCCGGGCAATATCGGTTCGATCGAACGCATCCATGAAGTGCTTGGTCTTGCAAAAGAGCGGAGAGTGCCGATTCGTATTGGTGTGAATTCAGGCTCGCTCGAAAAAGATATTCTCGAAAAGCATGGCTATCCAACTGCGGAAGCGCTCTTCGAGAGTGCGATGCGCCATGTACAAATTTGCGAAGATTTTAATTTTGAGGACATCATCATCAGCGTGAAGTCAACAGACGTTCGTTTGATGATCGAATCCTATCGGATGCTTGCCGAGAGAACGGATTATCCTCTCCATCTCGGAGTAACCGAAGCAGGCACAATGCGTGTCGGTACGATCAAATCGTCTGTTGGTATTGGTACGCTTCTTGCAGAAGGTATCGGCGATACGATTCGCGTTTCACTTACCGATGAACCCGAAAAAGAGATTGAAGTAGGCAAAGAAATATTGCGTTCGCTCTCACTTGCAAGCCGTAATGTGGAGATCATCGCTTGCCCAACGTGTGGACGTTTAGAAATAGACCTCTTTAAGATTTGCGATGAGCTCGAACGCGCAACGAATCATATCAAAAAGCCTGTGAAGGTCGCGATCTTAGGTTGCGTAGTCAATGGTCCCGGTGAAGCGGCTGATGCTGATATTGGTATTGCAGCAGGTCAGGGCGTCGGTATTCTTTATCGCAAGGGAGAAGTTGTGCGCCGCATCCGCGAAGATGAGATCGTAAGCGTATTGCTCGAAGAGATCAATAACTTTCAACCCGCAGTTGAAGAAGTAGTATAGATTTTTTTTCGTTAGTAGTGGCATGGACTTTAGTCCGTGACACTAAACCTCAAGCCTTCGCTAAGAACTTCGCAATTCCTTTTTTACAATCTTCTGTGCCTCGTGCAAGGGCATTCATGCTTGCCGCATATTCCAATGCAGGTTCTAATGCCATACCGCTTGTCGTTGCAAGCATTTTCTTCGTGAGGGCAATTGCCGAAGGGGAATTACGTGCAACACTGAGTGCGTATGACTTCACAGTCTCTTCCAATTGAGGGCATGGTATGACAGAGTTTATCATCCCCAATGAGTATGCTTCATCTGCCGTGAATTTCCTCGCTGAGAGTAATAATTCACGGGCATGTTGCTCGCCGATTTTTCGTGTAAGGAAGACGGAGACAAGTGCCGGGATAAAACCGATCATCGTTTCTGTATAGCCGAAGGTCGAATCATCTGCGGCAAAGACAACATCGCAGACGTTGGCAAGTCCGCAGCCGCCAGCAAGTGCCGCGCCATGCACTTGGGCGATGACGATCTTGGGGTAGGTATATATTTTCCAGTAAAGATCGCGGAGTGAGCGCGAATCAGCGAGATTCTCTTCTGCTCCGAAATCTGCCAATTTCTGAATGTATTCGAGGTCAGCTCCTGCACAAAATACGCCGCCTTCGCCAGTTAGGATCACAACGCGAACGTCCTCATCGCTTACAAGAAAATCGAATCTTTCAGAGATTTCTTTTATCAGCTCCGGCGAGAGCGCATTGCGCTTTTCGGGACGGTTGAGCGTGATCGTCGCTATCGGATGTTCGAGATGAAGTTTGGTCAGCATTGGTCGTAAATGTAAGAATGCACAAAAATACGGGATTAAGATGGATGAAGTGTCAAGAGTATATTTCTTACCTTTCTTGATAAGTGGGCATTATATAATTATGGCTATGGAATTTCACGAAATAATTACGATTCTTACGGGCATCTCTGCGGACAAAATCTTCTCGCAAAGTAACTCAATCTTAGGAAACGACGTGATAGACTTTCCAATATTGTGAACCTGCGATGATATACGGGGCGAGTGCATCGGTATGTTGTTTGAACTGTGCTTGCCCCATCCCCGAAAGTGCGGCTTCAAAATCTGCAAGAGAATTGAAGTAATACTCATCAATGATGTGCGAGGCAGAGTCGCCGATATGCCCGACCATAAGCTTTGAGCCAGTCGCACGTTTGAACTCCGAGGAGTTAAACTTCTCTGCTCCCCAGGCATTCATGATCTTTACTACTTCGCCCTGTTTGCCGTAAGGAATATCAAGATGCCATTGACAGACGTACATATTTCCTCCTATGAATTAATTTGATGTTCAAGTAAAATAAGTGCTTCACTCGTTATCTCGTGTCCTCCAGTAAAACTTGTTTTTTGGAAGAGAATTCCATTCTCGTGCAGTAGCTTTTCTGTTTCTTCATAAATTTCAGCTCGTACGAGTTTGTCATTATGGCCGATGAGGATATTGTGTCTAACACCCGAAAGATATTTCTTGTATGAATCAAAATCAAGATCACGGGGCACATCGCCTGACCATATCACTACCTCATTTACATTACTCTTTCCACTTGCAAGCCACCGCAGAAGCGCGGGAACACCCTGCGAAAAACCGAGACCAACGATTCGTTTTGGTGGAGAAGGGAGTGGTGCGATAATTTCTGCATAGAGAGTATTGAGATAATTGATGTAGTCCTCAATTTCGCTGAGTCTATCTTCTCGAGTCATCCATGACGCACCGACCGTGCCTCCAAAGCCTTTCGTATAAAAACGGGAGAGAGCTTCGGGCGCAATGATGAGACGAGAAGGTGATTCCAACGCGCGGAAGAATTCGATAAAATCTTCAGCCCTATGAGCATAACCATGCAGTACGAACCAGACCTCCGTTGCGATGAGCGGATCGCCTATCGTATAATAGCGTGCCGTCCGCGAAGTAACGATATGATGTTGTGTGCTATTCATTTTGCCTTTGTTTAACAGAGTAAGGACGGGACAAATCCCAACGAATCGGCGTTTTTAGGCTCAATGCGTATATCAGCACATACCTTGGGTTGCAAGCTCAACAACGCGGAGACCTCGACGATCGTCGAGCAATTCCGTTCGCGTGGCTGGCAACTTGGCTCAGAGGCTGATGCAGATGTCTTTGTGCTTAATACGTGCTCGGTCACTGCCAATGCCGAGCGAGAGTGCCGCCAAGCTGTGCGACGTGTATTGCGTGAGAATCCCAACGCCTTCATTGCCGTCACTGGTTGTTACGCCCAACTTCGCCCGGAAGAGATCGCAAGCATTGACGGCGTTGATGTTGTGCTCGGTGCGAAGGAGAAGTTTAATATCTTCTCGCATCTTGACACATTCACGAAGTTTGATTCACCGCATATCTATTCTTCGCCGATCGAAGAAGCGACGGATTACCATTTTGCTTCAACAGCCGATACCGATGAACGCACTCGCGCATTTTTGAAAGTCCAAGATGGCTGTGATTATTCTTGCTCGTTCTGTACGATACCAATGGCACGTGGCGCCTCGCGCTCTGCCGATATTGACTCTATCGTTGCAGAAGCTCGCAGATTGTCACAAGAAGGATTCCGAGAAATTGTGCTCAGTGGTGTAAATGTCGGAGACTTTGGCACAAAGACAGGTACAAGTTTTTACGAGCTTGTATGTGCGCTTGAAAGTGATAACGAAGTAACAGCACGTATGCGCATCAGCTCAATAGAGCCAAACTTATTGACTGATGAGATCATTGCTCTAGTATCCGAGAGCAAGAAATTCTGCCCACATTTTCATATTCCGTTGCAATCAGGTTCGGCGAAAATATTGCGATCGATGCAACGGCGTTATACTACTGATATTTATCGCTCACGTATCGAGAAAGTAAAAGAGATGATGCCTAGTGCCGGTATCGGTGCTGATGTGATCGTTGGTTTTCCGGGTGAGACGGATGCGGATTTCCAAGAGTGCTATGATTTTATCCATTCGCTTGGTATTTCGTATCTTCATGTATTTACCTATAGCAAACGCCCCGGTACAAAAGCAGACTCTATGAAAGAACGTCTGCCAAAAGAAAAGCGCAAAGAGCGTAATGCCATGTTGCGTATTCTCTCGGAAAAGAAGAAGCAGGAGTTCTATCGTTCACAACTTGGCAAAGAAGGTACATTATTGCTTGAACGTGTATCGGGCTCAAGCGAAGGATATACTGAAAATTATGTTCGTGTGAAATTGAATCACACTCTGGAACAAGATGCTGAGCTCGTGAGAGTTCAATACGATGAATGTAATGGCGACGTTGTGCTTGCTGAGTCTATTGAAGTTCTTACGCACCGTGCTGAGGTCGCATTATTACCGATCTTACAATAACCCATTGCTCGAACGGCTTCAATCACTCATTAGTACTGCGAAGCGTGAGCGTATAACGCTCATTTCGATCTCGCTCTTTATTCTTCTCGTTCAAATTATTACGCTTCGGCCGCCCGTTGGTATCGGTGAGCCATACTATATTGCACATAATATCGCGGCGGGTTCGGGGTATTCTTTGATCCATCCGTTTGCACATGCTCCGCAGATAACGTGCTACATCCCACCGCTCTATGTAGGCTTCCATCTGCTTTTGGTTTACTTCGGATTGCCAATTGTCGTTGGGCAGATCATCGGACTCCTTTTCTTCCACTCTGCGAATATCGTTATCTATCGGCTGATGAAGAAGGTCGCTCACCCGATGATTGCTCTCGTTGGCTTTGTTGCATTAGCATGTTATCTTCCTCTTTGGATCATCACGCAAAAGTTAGAGCCTGATGGATTGAATATGCTTCTCATCGCTTTGACGATATTGATGGTCTTCCGTCTAAGAACCGAACCACGAATGCAGAATTGGATCATTCTCGGAATTCTCTATGGCATCCAAATTCTTGTGCGTCCCGATATATTAATGGGCATCGTCCTTTTTGGCATGTGGCTCATATTTTCGGCAAAGAACAGAGAACATTACATCAAAGGGTATGTCGCTGCCGTTGTTATCGCTCTTCTTATGGCAGCACCCTGGACGATTCGTAATTATTCCGTATTCGGAAAGTTTGTACTTGTCAGTGCAAATTCGGGATTCAATCTCTATCTCGGCAACAATGTCAATGCAACAGGTGAAATGCCTCAGAACATCACAACCCCTGAAGGCAAGGCGGAAGTTGATTCGATCGATAGATATTTTCAGGTGAATACCTCAGATGTTGACCGCGATGCTTTTTTGTTAGGAATGGCAAAAGAATGGATGATCGCACACCCGATGGAGACGTTAAGTCTGTGGGTAAAGAAATTCAGTATGCACTGGTGGCACCGTGATAAGGTCGGGAGTGAAGTAGAGTCAAAGCCGTGGATGATCGTTGGCTACAACATCATTTCCGTATATTTGCTATTATTCGGATTCGTCGGATTGTTCGCGCTTCGCTCGAAAGAATTGAGATCGCTTATTCTACTGCTATTTCTCTATTCATCGGCTGTCTCAACGATATTCTTTGTGCAATCCCGACATCGAGCACTCAAGGTTGATCCGTATCTTGTGCCGCTCTCGATCGTGGGAGTCGAATATGTACTTCGTAAACGTACTCATAAAAAAGAACTTGCTCTATGACAAAAATTATTTCGTGGAATATCAACGGCATTCGTGCTGCCGAAAAAAAAGGCTTTCTTGATTTCATTGCGAAAGAGCAGCCCGATATATTGTGCTTACAAGAAACAAAGGCGCACGTTGAGCAGCTTGGAGATACTCTCAAGAATATACCTGGCTATGAGGTACACTTTGTCTCAGGAGAAAAAAAGGGCTACTCGGGTGTCGCTGTCTACACGAAGATCAAACCAGTTGAGGTCATCAGCGGAACGGGTGAGCCACGCTTCGATGCGGAAG
>JBKJHR010000105.1:0-8377 GCA_046598695.1 Kapaibacterium sp. (SeqCode) | reverse complement strand
TTAATGCAAATGATCTTGACAGCTACCAAAAGAACTACTTCCAAAATTACTTCCGCGAATGGGAGAATAACGTACAACTCACAATGTCATCGGTTTCTCGTGAGGAAGATGCATCATCGGTGATATTTAATTTTACCTATGCTATCTCGCCGGGTTGTGGAGAGTTGAAAATTGATCACCGCGCACTCTTTGATATCTATAATGACCAGCTCGACATCGTCAGCTTCAAGGTATACGGCAAGGAATTGAATTATATCTTTAAATCCTCAGCACCGACATATCTGTTGAAGAAGTAAGCTCTCTTCCTTTTTCTAGTGGCACGGACTTTAGTCCGTGCGAGAAAATAGGACGAAGATACAGTATGGACTAAAGTCCGTGCCACTATTACTTCCATTCACATTCATTGTATAACGCTACTCTCTATGAATCTCTTTGGTACGTTTTTTGATCTTGGTAGATGGCATATCCTTGAAGGATACGACCACTTACTTTTCCTCTGCGGACTCGTCATCGTCACGACGAATTGGAGGTCATTGCTATCGGTCATCTCCGCTTTTACGATAGCGCACTCGACAACGCTTGTTCTCTCAGCACTTGGTATTCTCTCGCTTCCGCCAATCATTACAGAATCGCTCATTGCGCTTTCGATCATTTATGTTGGCGTTGAAAATATCGTTCGCAAAGAAGCAAAGGGAAGATGGATCGTTGCTGGAGCGTTCGGACTTATTCATGGTGCTGGATTTTCGGGACATCTCACTGATCTTCTGAAGAATACACTTGGCAGTGGTAATATCTGGGCACCGCTTCTGGGGTTCAATCTTGGTATTGAATTGGGACAGCTTATCGTCATTGCTGTTCTTTTCCCCTTCATTTGGTGGATGCGGAAAGTGCATAAAGAAGCTGTTCTTATCCCTGAGATCTCACGCATCATTGCATGTGTGGGTGCCGTTCTTCTTGTCTGGAGAATATGGGGGATGAATCCATAAACATTTTAGATCACAAATACCAATGAAAACTATTCTAATATCTTTTTTAGTTTTTGGCTTGGCTTCTTCAGCGTTTGCTCAGAAGCAGGATACGATCAAGACGAAAAAGGTCGAAGAGATCGTCGTTTCGGCGGAGCGTCCATACTCTGCGGCATCTGATGCAGAATTCCGCAATGCTGATTTCACACTTCGTCCGCGTAATTCGGCGCAGGATATGCTCCGTGTTGTGCCGGGTCTTTTCATTGCACAACATGCAGGTGGCGGCAAGGCAGAGCAGATCTATCTTCGTGGATTCGATTGCGATCATGGTACGGATATTAACCTCTCCGTTGATGATGCGCCTGTCAACATGATCTCGCATGGTCATGGTCAAGGTTATGCTGATCTACATTTTATTATTCCTGAGACGATCGAAAGAGTTGACGTTGCGAAGGGCCCGTACTTCGCTCGTTACGGTGATCTTACGACAGCGGGGGCAGTCGTCTTCAATACTTTTGATGTGTTGAAGGAAAATATCGTGAAATTAGAAACAGGGACTGCAGCGTATGCACCCGAGATAAAGAACAGAGCCTTCACGACGTTTCGTGGTCTTGGTCTTTTCAACTTGACGAACCCAACCGATAAATTTAACGCATACTTTGGCGCAGAAATCTATCGTACTGATGGATATTTCGATCTTCCACAGAAATTTGATCGCATCAATGTTATAGCAAAAGCAACTGGAGCGATGGGTGATAATGGAAAGCTCTCTGCATCACTTCTTTCATTCAGCTCAGGGTGGAATGCGAACGGGCAAATACCTGAACGTGCCGTCTCGCAGGGTCTTATCAGCCGCTTCGGTTCGCTTGATTCAACCGAAGGCGGGGCGACCTCTCGCACAACAGGGATAGTGAAATACACAACGGGCGGAGCAAATCCATTTACGATCAACTCTTCATTCACAAATTACAAGTTCAGACTCTATAGTAATTTTACATTTTACGCTGAGGACTCTCTTCGTGGTGATGGCATAGAGCAAAGCGATGAACGCACTATCTTCGCGCTCCGTGCAGAATCACAAAAGAATTGGTTTGTAGGTGACGCAGTGATGAAAACACTTTTTGGAATGAGCTTGCGAAGCGATGATATTCAAGCAGGTTTGTGGCATGATTCTGCTCGGACGCGATTAGATACAAAAGTGGATGCTCTTATCCATGAGCGTCAAGTAGGACCTTATGTTCAACAAGAGATCATTTTTCCGGGTGTACAGATCCAAGCAGGTGTTCGTCTTGATTATTTTAACTTCGATGTGACGAATCGTTTGGATCAATCTCAAGATCCTAATGGAATAGTCCAAGCACTTCTTGTCTCACCGAAATTAAATATTGCCATACCGGTAGGCGATAAGGTAACGGTCTTTGGTAATTCAGGGTTTGGTTTTCATTCCAATGATGCACGTGCCGTGGTTTCGGCAAAGAATGATAATACGATCCCCCGAGCATTTGGTTTGGAATTTGGTGCTCGCCTTGGTAAAGCAACCGACCTTGTATCAGGCAGCATTGCCGCATGGCAGCTTGATCTGGAAAGCGAATTCGTCTGGAGCGGTGATGCAGGTACAACAGAAGCCTCAGGGAGAACGCGTCGTCAAGGAATTGATTTTGAGGTTCGCGTTACACCTCTTGAATGGCTTGCCTTCGGAGCTGATATGACGATATCAAAAGGCAGACTACGTGATGAACCCGAAGGAAAGAATTTCATTCCGCTTGCGCCGAATATGACGCTTACAGCAAACGTCCTTGCACATTTTGATGATTTCTCTTCAGCACTTCGTTTGCGCAACATTGATGATCGCCCCGCTGTGGAAGATAATAGCGTCAGAGCAATAGGATATACAGTCGTTGATCTTTCTGCTTCATATCGTCTCAGTGCTTTTGAAATTTATGCAAACATTGAAAATCTTTTCAATATAGAATGGAATGAAGCACAGTTCGATACCGATTCTCGTTTGCAGGGAGAATCGGGAATAACAAGTGAACTCCATTACACGGCAGGAACGCCGCGTTCGGTTCGTGCAGGTATTGCATATCGTTTTTAATGCATGAAGGTTATTGCAGTAACAGGGGGAACAGGTTTTGTAGGGCAGGGAGTAGTCTCTGAATTGTTAGGACGAGGATATCGCGTTCGCGCCTTGGTGAGGAATGAAAACTCTGCGAAGAAACTTACTTTACATCCGAATCTCTCATTCATCATCGGAAGCGCAACTAATAGTGATGATGTGGCGAAAGTTTTGCAAGGATGTGATGCACTCATTCATCTTGTTGGGATCAGACGAGCCGAAACGAAAAAGACAGGCTTGACCTACGACGACGTAGATGTCGGCTCGGCGATCACCTCTGTCGAAGCAATGAAGAAGGTTGGATTACAACGCATCCTTTTTCTCTCGGCAGCAGCAATTGGCAAAAGCTATTACGTTCGATCTAAGGCAAAAGCTGAAAAAGCTGTCATGGATTCAAGGCTGGACTGGACGATCTGGCGTCCGGCAATCATTTTAGGTCCGGGTCAGGATTGGCCTATCGTTATTTCGCCAATTTTAGGGCTGTTGGCGGTACTTCCGGGGAAGATAGGGGAAGTTGCAAGACTAGCGGGTAATATCTCCCGTAAACGCCTTGCAGAGAGCTTTGTAGCGGCTTTGCAGGATGCCGATACGATCGGGAAAATCCTCGAAGTACCGGAAATACAGCAAATGACAAAACGCTGAACTCTTATCCACATTCCCCTGTTTTATGCGTCCCAATTTTAGAATGAATTAGATAGAATATTATGCCTCAACATAAAGGAGCAGTACGCCGCGTTCGCCTCGCTGAAAAGCACCGCATCGCGAATAAGGGTAAGAAGATCGAAATGCGCAAACTCTTGAAGGATTTTGACGCAAAGGATGCTGGTGGACTCACGAAGATCCAAAGCACCCTCGATAAGCTTGCTCGTAAGGGAATCGTTACCAAGAACTTTGCTTCGAATAAGAAGTCAAAGCTCGCCAAGGCAATCGATAAGGCAAAGATGGTAGCGTAAGCTACCTTCTCTTTCGTGATCTTTTTTATAGCTTGCTCTCATTTGAAAAAGAGGGCAAGCTATTTTATTTGGGGTTTTCTCTTTTCGGGAAGGTTATCGGAAGAAGGATGGTTTTCTCTTATAAGGAGAGACCAGAGGTCTTCACGGACGTATTGAAGCGCTTTACTTACATATCTTTCGTTTTCTTTTTTGTCATATATGGCTCGCGTCTATCATGGTCGCAAGAGTCATGCGTCTTTTTGCCGAAGATCGAGAATGAACGCGAAGGTGAGGGCTTCGACCGACCTCAGACCTTCATCAAAAGGAAGATCCATCAGACACCACAAAGTATTCCTGTGCAAGAGCCGAGTGATTTTCCGAATATAAATATCACGCAGTATTTTTTGGCAGATCAGGACGAACCTTCTGTTGCGATCGATCCAACCGATCCGAACATCATTGTTGTCGGTGCAAATGATTATCGCTCATTCAATTCTCTCTGGAGGTATCGTTCTACCGATGGAGGCAAGACGTGGGATAACGCTGCACTTATTCCCGCAACGAATTTATCGTTCGCTTCTGATCCGGCGGTTGTATTTAATACCAACGGAGAAGTCTTCTATTCCTGCGGCAGAGTTGATAATGGCGGTTCGCCATACCCAACAAATGATGTGATCTGTTATCGCTCGACCGATCATGGTAATGACTTCGGACAACCATCACGAGTTTTTTACGATACCACAATTTTCAAATCAGCTGATACCCTTGCTGATAAGTATTACATTGCCATTGATAAAAGGACAAGTAGCGCATTCAAAGGAAGAATGTATGTGTGCTGGGCAGAGTATGTCAGTGGTAAATCATCCATCGTGCTTTCGTACTCTTCGGATAATGGTGCAACGTGGTCGAAGTCTCTTCACATCACTGGGAATGATAAATATCAATGCCCTATCCCGACAGTAAACGATAATGGTGATCTGTTCATATCGTATCTGAATCTTAATACAAGCAAACAGGAAATCTATGTTGCAAAGATCAGCAACGGAGGTAGAGTGATCGCCTCAAATGTAAAAGTTTCGAATTACAAAAATCTCGGTCCACCCTATCCTGCGTTGTCGAGTGATCCGCATCCTATCATCAAGGGACATCTTCGCGTCAATAGCTTTCCGTGCATTGCAGCAGGGGATGGCAGTAATGTATATATTACGTGGGCAGGGAAGGGAGATGATGAGAAACAGCATATCTATTTTGCAAAAAGTACTGATGGTGGTGCCGCATGGAGTCAACCTACACCAATTGAAAATGATACCGCAAGTGTTGCTACCGACAAGTTCTTCCCGTGGCTTGCTGTAGATAGATCGAACGGTGATGTTGGTGTATGCTTTTATGACAGCAGACTTGACGCCCCGACAAATCAAAAGATAGATCTCTTCATGGCGCATTCGCTTGATAGCGGAAAGACGTTCGCAGCAAAGAGAATCAGCGACGTTTCATTCGATCCGATAAATGCAAGTTCAGCAGATTCGATCAGAGCAACGGATACTTTGTCTTTCTTTGGGGATTACCTCGCCCTTGACGGATTGCAGGGGACATGGCATCCTGTATGGACTGATTCACGTAATGGTGCAGACCAAGACCTCTACACCGCAGCTGTCAATCCTCGTGCTCCGTCTTCAGTAACGAATTTTATCGTGGAAGAAGATAGTGCTACGAATTCTGGGGTTCTCAGTTGGGACTACTCTGCCACAACAACATTCGGACGACCACTTGGAGATTTTCACTTTGTCATAATAAGAAATGATGGAGAATCTATTATGTCACTCCCATCTGATAGCAGAAAATACTATTATCCGATCGTGGCGAATGAGAAAGATTACACATACACCATTTATGTTGTGTCCTCTTCTGATACAAGCATTCGACAGACTCTAAAGTATTCGCCGCTGGGCAATCGTAAGCCGCGTCCACCCGTTATTGTTGATTCACGAAGTGAAGTGGATGGCTTGCATATTTCATTTGTTATTCCTGATAGAACGATCAATGGTACTCCGCTTGCGGATATTAACCGTATGTACTTTTATATAGATGGTATAGCATTTGATTCTGTCGCCGTTACCGATGCCCAACGTGGCAAGACGTTCGAGAGAAGTTTCTCACTTACACCCAATACCTATCATAACATCCAACTTGCTGCATCAACGAATCGAGATGGCATTATTACCCATTCCGAAAAGACAGTGCCGGCTTGGCTGTATGCAGGATCAGCTCTTGATACCTATTCAGAAAATTTTGAATCAGGGAGGAATATATTTTCGCCATATTCATGGGAAGTAACGCATACTGATCTTGCCTCGAATTTCCTGAATGACTCCTTGCCAAACATCAAGTATGATAGTGGAAAGAATTCATGGTTCTTGCTTCCGCCGGTTTCGATAACATCAGCAGTGAATACGTTGGAGTTCGATCACATTGCTCTTGTTGCACAAGGTGATTCTGCGCTGATAGAATTCTCTACGAATAACGGGCTTACCTTTGACTTGTTAAAGAGCTATGATAAGAATTCTGAACCGACAAAATGGCACGATGCTCTCGTATCATCTATAGCAACCACCGACTCGGTTGCTTTGAAGTATTGGAAAGACAAGAATGTTATCATCCGCTTCAGACTTGCGACACATAGTTCGAATGGTGATGGATGGTTCATTGATAACATCCGATTCAGCGATAAGCTCATTGTTGCAAATGAAGTCAACCCGAAGAATCTTACGGCTTCGATAACAACCAACCCCATTATTGCAGGAAGATCGACAAAATTTGAGATTCATATTGAGGAGCAATCAAGAGTCACCATAAAAGTCTTTGACATGCTCGGCAATGTTCGTGAGGTGATCTATAATGGAAGAATACTTTCGGAAGGAGAGTATCTCATCGAATACCGTCCAGAAGGATCAGGGGCGTTCTATTACGAAGTGATCTCCGAATCAGTAAGTAGAAGAGAAGCCATGCGAGGAAGATTTATTGTAATTGAATAGCAAAAAAAATCCCGCCTCAGACGAAGCGGGATCGTAATACAGGGATCTTAGAGATCGTCATCATCATCGTCGTCCTCATCTTCATCGACATCTTCGACGTATTCGTCCTCATCCTCGACAACGACAGGCTCAGCTTCGACGGTATCGTCGTCGTCATCTTCGTCATCATCATCAAGTTCATCTTCATCCCCTTCGTATTCTTCGACATCAAGAAGATCGTCGTCGTCATCTTCATCCTCGTCGTCATACAGCGGATCATCATCAATAACATCAGCAGCCATAATGCCTGCAAGGGCAGTTGCCCCAGTAGCCATTGCGCCAACTTTCTCTAGCTTTGGCATACTCGGCAATCCCGAGGGTGGGACACTGACGAGTGATAATTGCGGTGCGGCAAGTGCTTCGGCTATCGTTGCATAGCTTGGGAACACCCTATCAAGTTGTGTCAAAGAAAGTAATGACTGCACTTCCGGTCTGACACCGACAAGCCTCACATCACCATCATTATCCACCATCTGGCGGCGAGCCAGTAGCAATGCAGAAAGACCACCTGAATCAATGTACTCGACCTCCGAGAGGTCAATGATCAGCTTCTCAACATCGGGTTGTGCGAGGATCAGAAACTCAGCCTTCAACTCTGAAGAAATCAGAGAATCCAGTCTTGCTTCCTTCGGACGGAAGATCGTTGCACCTTTATCTTGTTCTATCGTAAAGTTCATAGTTTAGCGTGACATAATTTGGGACACGAAATTACAAAATATTTTGAGGGGATTTTCAAAAAAGGCGTATTGTAACGAAAAGGAAACATAGAAAGCTCTAATGAAAACTGCGCACTATGCCCGTAAGTAAGGGTATAGTGCGCAGTTCGGATTCGAGAGGTATATGAGGAAAACTATTCTTATTTTGCTGGCTTGTGGAACACGGGTGCCGCGGCTGCGCTTCCCGTACCGCTATTCATTGTTTGCTCAGTAGCAATACCTGAATTCGTAAGGGGCGCTTTCGGCTGACTGACTGCTTTCTTCGCGAGTGTCTTCGGAGTCTCCAGTACGATCTCTTGTGCCGGCATAGTGACCGTTGGCAACACCTGAGTCGGAGAGCTTGTCTGCTGCGGTGTCACGACGCTCTGTGTTGGCTGTGACGCAACGTTCGGGCTATGATTGACCACTGAGCTTGTTATGTAGCCTGTTGCTGCCGAAGCAGTAATGATAGCAGCCGTGATGAGAGCATTCACCTTCGTGGCGAAAAATGCCTTCATACCCGTGGATGTTGCCGTTGTTGCAGCATGTGCCTGGCTTGTAATAGCAGCAGCAGTCCCGATACCGAGCGTTGCGAGGA
>JBKJHR010000076.1:0-2762 GCA_046598695.1 Kapaibacterium sp. (SeqCode) | reverse complement strand
CTTCATTAAGTGTTGACAATGCCTTCGCGAAACCAATGGAAGATACACTCCTTACCTCAAATACGCATTGCCTGTGCTATCGCCATCAATGATAAGTGAGGTAAGGAGTGTATCTTCCATTGGTTTCGCGAAGGCATTGTCAACACTTAATGAAGTTCCGTCACCAAATCCATACGAATAATAACTGATAAGATTTCTATTGGTGAATGCTTGCTTGATCGGGATCGGAATGTTCATTACACCCTCATTGCCAGGAAGTTCTTTGCTATTGGTATTCCAACCGGAATAACACATATTCCCGACGATGATCGTATTTGGCATTGCAGGAAGACTGTTAATGTATGATGCATTCGCCAAGAGACGGTATTGATACGGTTCGTCACTTCTTTCGGCAAGAAATTGCTGCCAATTTGAAACACGGAAGATACCCTCCATCATTCTACCAATCCGGAAATATCCTTTGAGTATTTTATTATATCCATCGGGTATGACATAATCTACATATTCTTTGATAGCAGCATCGGTCGTATCAAGTTTAATATCGAGTCCATAAATTCGTTGCCCAATAAAAAAACCATCGGGTAATCCATGGGTATCAATGATGACCAAACCATAATTTCCGAATGATTCGACAGCCGCTACTGTACAGTCTTTTCCCTCTAATAAAGTGACACTTACACCTTTTCCTGAATTGCGTATCTTATCGACAAGGGGCTGAATTTCACCTTTGTGATAGAGTTCAGGTGGCTCATCAACAAACGGCGAGAAGATCAGTACGCTCTTGTTCTTGATCGTGTGGTTCGCCTTGGTTGTCGGGACGAGCCTTCCACCAGAATGATCTCCGCCGCCACGTGTGAGCGAAAGACTATCGCTCCCCACGACACTGATCGCAAACATTGTCTGCAAACCAGATTTCATCGTGATGTTCAAATACGTGCTGTCATACCAAAAAGCACTTGCAACGTTCGGCTGTGTCTTTACCCAATCAGCCGTCATCACGAGCACTTGCTGCGGAGTCGCGGAAAGATTTGCCTGCGCAAGGTCGTAGAATTTCCCACGCACGGTATCTAAGATGTGCGTCACCTGAATGACAGAGTTGCCGCCAGCAGTCGGCTCCGTCGGTGCAGTTGTTTTGCAATGCGAGAGAAGAAATGCAAGCGCAAAAAGCGAAAGCACTTTGCCGATATTTGTTATACTCAAAGACATACGAATCCCCTTCATCGAATGATGTAATTGAAAGAAAAGAGTTGTAGAGAGAACACCTATACCGAGAGCATAAATTCACCACGCAAAATGCTCACTGCCGAATGCGGCACAACCTCTATGCTCGCATACGTGTTTGCGAGCATAGAGGTTGTGCGGAAGCTTAAGACATTATTTCTGATACAATATCGTTACTTGGCGAATACCTTATCACCTGTTTTGGTATCGAGGTAGAACGACTCGCCGCGTTGATCTTGCTGCCAGACGTTGCCATTTTCGTCAACACCGAGCAGTGACACTTCGCCGCTTCTCATCTTTTCTGCTGAAGACTTCATATTAGCATTGCTGAGTTTGACGGTGTAGTCCGATGTAACACTCACGATGTCACCGCTTTTGCCTTTAACATAAAAATATTCACCAGCAGAAGTTTTGAAAATAACATGTCCACCTGCAACATCGGCGACGGTGAGCCATTTGTCTCTTACTTTCTGGTAGATCGAAGCGCCTTTGATGTCAACAAACTTCCTAGCCTCAGTTTTTATGTGTAAGCTTGAAGAACGAAGCGTTGTCGTTGTTGTGGTCGTGGTAGTTGTCGTATCTTTTTGCGCATGTGCCACAATAGGCGCAAGCATGATCGGTGCGGCAAGCAACGAAGCCCCAAGCGCGAGCTTCGATCTTTTGGATGAAACAGGTTTCAATGCAACTGGCTTTTTCATAGTTTATGTAGATGTAAAATAACGTTGTTACGCTTCGTACGTGATGACGGAGCTTAAAGTATATGTTGTAGCCGATCGCTACTTCTTTTTCGTCTTGCCTTTCTTTGCATACATTGTGCCTCTGCACGATGGTGTGCCGCAGTTACAGATATTCTTGTTCGGTTCGTTTTTGATTCCGAATGCACTGCGAAGGTTGTAATCAAATGTCAACTCCTCGCCGCGCACAATATCTCTGATCGCATAGACGAATATCTTCTCATCGAACGCGTAAGTCTCGCAATTAGGTTCACAACTATGGTTAATATATCGTGCGTCATTTCCCCGCTTCGTGCCATCGATCACCTTACCACCATCAAGACCAAAGAGATACACATTCTGTGGCTTGCCGTTTTGGTGATCGAGCAAAATTTCCTCGCGAGTTCGGCGTGTACCTTTGTACTCGATAATGCGCGAGCCTTTCGGGATTTTTCGTTTGGCAAACACACCCGTGCCCGCAATACCTGACTTCCCAACGCGAGTAAAATCGCGATCAAGTGCACGGTCAATCACTTTCCGAATCTTGGCGGTTTTCATTATCTATTGATCTCTAAAACACCAACAAACAAAAACACCTTCATCCTTCTATCAGTAAAATAGTAGGCATAACATTTTCACTTACGCGAAAATGCTCTCATCACCTATCAAACAAGTATCGGTTTCGGGAGTGTGCGTTGTGTTTGTGGTGTATGGGTAATTCCAAGGAGGCTATCTATCGAAAGGTCTTCATCAACGGCGGACCAATGGATGCCATAGCCTGAAGGAGACACGGTAAATATCTCGCGTTCTGCCTGTGATGCCTTTGCC
>JBKJHR010000210.1:0-12223 GCA_046598695.1 Kapaibacterium sp. (SeqCode) | reverse complement strand
GGAAAGATACACGTACAAAAAAAATCCGATTCATCAAGCAGTAGTTCGACTTTCTGGATCCGAACTAGTAATGCCTAAAATTATATCTCGAATCGCAATCCAAACACAAGCGATTGCTCTAACTGCCGACGGGTGGAGATGTTGTTGTCATAGACGATCCGAAGCGTGTAATCGATCGAAAGGAATTTATAGGAGAATCCTGTGAGCATCAATCCCCCGATGCGTGCTTGTTTGATGTCATTGAAGAATTCTTTTTTCGTCAGCGCAACCGTCTTCAAACTGGTTTTGAAGAGCACGTCATCGCTTAGAGCATTCTTGTAGAAGATATCGAGAATAGCACTATAGCCATTTTCTAAGGTGAATTGATCTTGTATCCCTTGAAGAGGATTATTCTGGTCAATGACAAAACTTCTGTTCTGTTCTAATACAAATTTGTCAGCAATGGTTTGTTGGAAGGCGTAGCCAACACCAAGGGTGAATTGAAATTCCTTCGAGCCGTCCTCAGATTGATAATTTGTTTTATGTCCGAGAAAGAGTGTTTCATAAAGAAAAAGTGGGTCAAGAAAAGTAGTGGGGATAGTATCATCCACGAAGCCCTTTCCCATATCACTCTCGCCCGTGACCTCAAAGAAAATGCGTAAGCCTAAGTCATCGGAGATGGTAATGGAAGGGACTGCCGTCAGGATAATATCATCCTGCATTTTTTGTGGTGGATTTTCTTTCGTCACCAACTGTCCGAATTGCGCAAAAAGACTGGTATTAAATTGAAAAAGATCGCCCTCATATCCGAAACGCGATTGCAGACTTGCTAACCATTGCACCGTCAGCGTTTCTTCCTCCTCAGATTTATCAATATTATTGAACGTCACCCCAAGAGATGGCGATGCCGAAAAGCTAAAACGCTTTTTCTCATCATGCTGAACAGGCTCCTTCGCAACGGCAAGCGTATCAGTAGCAGGAACATCAACAACAGAATCCTGTTGCGCGGATGCAAGCCTTGCGCAGAAAACAAAGACGATTAGTATGAATATGGTTTTCACGTATGCAAAAATAACACCTATTACGGGTTACTTGTTACCAGGGTTAAAGCGCTAGCAGGGGGATTTCGCCTGTATTGATTGTCCCTACGCGCTCGAATGGCATTACATAATAGTACATTTTTCTTCCACCTTCACGCATTCCTCTTCAATCCACTCATCTTTTCCGTATATTAGACAATTATACTATTGGCACCTACTATGGATTTTCTTGCACTTTTTATCGGGCTTGGCATTGGTTTCCTTCTTGCTTGGCTGTACTTTAGGAGTAAAAAGGACACGTCAGGCTCTGCTGCCTTTCAAGAACTTCAGACGAAAAACGCACTCCTTGCTGATAGAGCGCAGACACTCGAGCGAGAGAAAGCCACCCTCACAGCGCAGCTTGATGCCTCGCGGAATGAGGCACGTTCACTTTCTGCCGATCTTGCAAGTGCGGAAGCAACGCTTCATGCAGAGAAAGAAAATCATGAAAAGAGAGTTGAGACACTGCAATCGGCAAATGTTGATGTGAATAACCGATTAGATAAGACGCGAGTGGACGTTACATCACTCACGAATGAACTTGGAGAAACGAAGGCAACACTTCGGGCAGTGAAAGAGCAATATGAAGAAATGCAGCGCGATAAAGAGCGTAACACTAAAGAATTTGAAAATCTTGCTAATCGTATCCTTGACGAAAAGTCAGAGAAATTCACAAAGCTCAATGAGTCTAATTTAGAGAACATCCTCTCGCCTCTCAAGTTGAAATTAACAGATTTCGAGAAAAAGGTGGATGACGTATATAGAGCAGAGTCTCAAGAGCGCAGTTCGCTCAGAGGGCAGATCATCTCCCTTGTTGAATTGAATCAACAAATAAGCCAAGACGCGAAAAACCTCACAAGTGCATTAAAAGGTGATGCGAAAAAGCAAGGAAATTGGGGCGAGGTGATTCTTGATCGTGTGCTCGAGGTATCGGGTCTTCGCAAAGGGGAAGAATATAAAACGCAAGAAAGTTTTGTCTCACATGATGGTGCGCGGTACCGCCCTGATGCGGTAATATACCTTCCTGAGAATAAGCATCTCGTCATTGATGCGAAGGTCTCGCTGGTTGCGTATGAACGTATCATTTCCGCAGAAACAGAAGAAGACCGGAAGTCCGCGCTCTTGGAGCATATCGGTTCGGTAAAGAGTCATATCAAAGGACTCAGCGATAAGAATTATCCTGCCCTCGAAGGCCTTGATGCACCTGATTTTACGCTTCTGTTTATGCCGATCGAATCATCCTTTGGTTTAGCGATCCAAGCCGACAACGAACTCTTCAACTTTGCATGGGAGCGGAAGATCATCGTCGTTAGCCCATCAACACTTCTCGCAACGCTTCGGACGATCTCTTCTATTTGGAAGCAAGAGCGCCAAACGCGCAACGCCGTGGAAATCGCCGACCAAGCTGGAAAGATGTATGATAAATTTGTCGGCTTTGTTGAGGATTTGATCTCTGTCGGCAAGAAGATGGATGATACGAAGAAGTCGTATGCTGATGCAATGACCAAGCTCTCCTCCGGCACTGGCAACCTTGTTCGCCGCTCCGAGCAACTCAAAGATCTTGGGGCAAAAGCCAGTAAACAGTTGCCAATGAGTTTGCTTGACCGAACGGAATAGATATGAACCTCTTTAAAAACAAATGCGACCCCTTTCGGAGCCGCACTTGCCTTTCATTCACTTAACCCTTCTTTCCTATTACTTCTTTGCTGTGTTTTGGGTTGGGAGGACGGCGACCAATAAATCTTGTATCATATTAACGGTTTTACTCTGAGCGAGAGCCGGTGTTTCAATCTGAATGTCACGAGTTGCAATATCTGCACCTTCGAGATGAACCCAGTATTTTGTTGACGGCTTCACGATCACGAGATAGTTGCCTGTCTCAGAATTCGAGCGGCTACCAGTAATTTCAAGGGCAGGATTACCTACCTCACGTACACTTACGTTCACTGAATGCGGCTTCATTGACGCTTCATTAAGCACAGTGCCCTTTAAGACCACTACTGCCTTCGAAAACTGAGCCTTTGATGCTGTGTTGCTGAGAGCTAAAAAAGCCATAACAGCAAAAACAGTATATAATGTAAATTTTTTCATATTCTTTCACCTTCTAAATGCCAAGTGTCTGTTTATCAGTTCAACTTGTGGCGTCTGACATATACTACACGAAAAATCGTGCCAAGTTTCACTTGCGAGCGAAAAATAATCAGGAAAATACGAAGATCGTGTTTAACGTACTGCTTTGAGGGGTGGCAAAAGTGCTAAAACACTTTGGTAATAGTGGAGTGAGCAAAAAACTGACAACTGCCCCAAATTACAGACAACATCTGACCACTTCAGTACCCCTTAGTTTCTACGTAGGCTGTATAATTTGGGAGTGTGGGATGCTCTAAGTAAGGACTGGTTTACAGAAAATGGCACAGGATCACAATAGTAGCACGGTCGATAGTGTCCGTACCACTGTGTCTCTCCCAGAACTCTATCCCGCCTCTTCCTCAGAGGATAACTCAGGCGTTGAATAGGCAGGCACATCAAATTGGAGCATTGGCGTGACGATCTGCGGGCTATGCCCTTCTTGAATGCCCTTCATGATCTCAATCCGCTCAGATGGCGATAGCAATTCGTCGTTCGCGATGGTATAGATGAGCTTATTCTCCTCCGCCATGTGTGTCTTATAAAGACTGACAAGCTCTTTCGCCGTCGCGATCGCAAGATGTTCGCTTTCGACGCTCACCGAACCAGACTTCATGAAGTCCTCCCATGCTTTATTGATAATGCGTGCACGGTAGTTCAGCTGTTCATGCTCTTTAATGAGAAAGGCAGGTGTGGTATTCGGTAGCTGAAAACCGATCGGATCAATTTTGTCGCGCAGAACGGGGAAGAGGTTCTTCTCTTCATCCATCTCATGCCGCGGTGCAATATGTGTCAGGAAATATACCATCTCCTTTGCAATATCTCCGCGAGTGCGAAAATATTCATTCACACCAATGCGCTCGGCTTCGGAGATCATCGTCTCAAGCCGCCCTATCTCTGTACTAATGACTTTATGCGAATCGCGAAAATACCGTATCGGGTCATCGTACTTCGTGGGATCGGGTAAATGTATTTCTTCCATGGTGCTCTATAGTAGATAAAGTTATTTGGGTTCTGCAACGATATTGAGTTTGTTTGTTGCTTCGGAGTTTGTACCAATGGCATGCAGGATAAATGTCTCTGATCGTTCGAGGAGAATCCGCATACGTCCGGTATCTTTTGCAACGGACTTGTCATTCAGTGTTACTTCGCTTGCGTTCTCAACGACCCAATAGAGCGTAACGCTATCACCCTTGAATGGCGCGATCGGCTTGGTATCAAACTTCACGATCTTCGCAGGGCTCCCGCAACCGATCAAACAGCCGATCATAAAAACACAAAGAGAAACACGAATCTTCTTCGACATAAAAAATACTAATATGAAAATCTATGCTACTGAGAACAACAAGAGCATCAAGTTCTATTTCATCTTTCGCTTGTAGGAATAAAGTAGGAAGGGAGTTGGAGAGCTCACGATCGGGATTGAACCGACGACCTCGTCCTTACCAAGGACGTGCTCTACCAACTGAGCTACGTGAGCGGGGTGTGGGCAGAAGAGGATTCGAACCTCTGTAGACTATGTCAGGAGATTTACAGTCTCCCCTCGTTGGCCGCTTGAGTATCTGCCCGATGATCATAATGAACAATGAGGAAATAGACAATGGAGAAGAATTCCGTCCTTCAATACTCATTGTATATTTCCTCATTAAAATCTGAGCCGGCAATCGGACTTGAACCCATGACCTGCTGATTACAAATCAGCTGCTCTACCAACTGAGCTATGCCGGCGAAAAAACACTCTCTCCTGCCTTATCGGCAGAAGAGAATGTTAGCATCGTGAAAATGATTTTTCGTTATCTCTGGTTCCCTTTTTACGGAATGATCAGACTCTTCCCTGCGGGGATGGTATTCTTCCGAAGATTATTTGCGGATTTGAGGTCACGGACCTCTACGCCATATTTCTCCGCAATGGAGAACAAGGTATCACCACGTTTGACGCGGTAACGCACAGTTTGACTTTTTGCCTGGCGGCTATTCTCGCTATCACCTTTTGCAACGGTCGTATTTGAACCATATACTTTCAAGGTCTCCCCTGCCTGCAATGAAGCGGCGTCTTTGCCATCATTCCACGAAGAAAGTTGATCTACAGATGTACCATACGACTTTGCAATGCTCGTCATCGTTTCGCCTGGACGTACTTTATGCATCCGCGCTTTGCCCTGAGGCTCGACGGGCGCTTCTTTTGTCGCAAGGTTCGTTGCACCACTGGCATTGATACGAAGAGATTGCCCTGCTTTGACTCCTCGACTCACAGATGCACCATTCCATGCCTTCAGCTCTGCAACAGTCACACCATAATCATCAGCGATCTTTGCAAGAGTTTCGCCACGACGGACTTTGTGGAATTGTACTTTCGTTGGAGGATTGATCGAAGCAAGGTCGCTCTTTGAAGCCGGCTTTGCTTGACTACGATCAATGTAAATCGCAAGAGCTTGTCCCTTACGAAGTCCATGGCGATAGCTCAAATTATTCCAATTACGAATATCTGCCGAACGAACGCCGTAATGCGAAGCGATCGTCGCAAGGGTTTCGCCGCGATGAACACGATGCGTTACCTTTGATGATTTCTTCGGTGCAGGAGTTGCAGCAATTTCTTTCGGGGCAGTAACATTCGTATTTTCCGATGCGATCGATGACGGAGCCATCACCGACATTGGCACACGGATCTTCGTACCTGCACGTACTTTTTCCCCTGCATTGAGATTGTTATAATCTGCAAGCTGCTCGGCAGTGATACCATAGCTACGAGCAATGGATTTTAACGATTCACCACGAGAAACCGTATGAGCAAGCCACGGACGTTTTTCTTCCGGAGTGAGCTTCTGATAATTTGCATAGAACTGCTGTGCTTTGCCTAGTGGAACATGGAGCACATAGCCTGCATTACCGATTACTTCCTTTGGAGGTGTTGACGGTTGTAAGAGTTCTGGATTGAGCTCTTTGATCTCAAGTCCGCTTACTCCTGATGCCGTCCCCAATGCATTAATATCGACCGCCTCAAAGATTCGCACCGTATCATACGGAACGGGCTTATCGTAGGTGATATTCGTAAATCCATATCGAGCGGGGTCAGATGCAATGACCGTTGCGGCGATATAAAGCGGAATATAATTCTGCGTTTCTTTCGGCAAGCAAGGGCGAATACCCCAGAATGTGGTATCGCCACTCTCAGCCATGCAACGCTTGATGCGTGTCATACTGCAATTATAGCAGCTAAGCGCAAGATGCCAGTCACCCATTGCACGATAAAGATCACGGAGATGACGAGCCGCAGCGCGAGTCGCCTTCACAGGATCGCGACGATTATCAAACCACCAATTGACCTTCAAACCATACATCGCACCCGTACCTTGTATGAATTGCCACAACCCAACTGCCTGAGCGCGGGATGTGACCGTCGGATTCATGCCGCTCTCGATCATCGAGAGATAGATCAATTCTTCAGGCACACCTTCTTCTTTGAAGATCTGATGCATCATCGGGAAGAATTTGCCCGAACGTCCGAGCCACTTCTGCATATAATTGCGTCCGTTGCCTTGCATAAAATAGGCAATCGATTGCTCAACGTGTTCATTGATCGGAAGTGGAACCTGCGTATGAGTCAGATCAGGAGCTTTCGGAATGTTGAGCTTACGAATATCGATCTTATTGATCTCTTCGTTAAATTTCTGACGGAAAGCAAAGATGGAAGCATTTGGTGGGAGGACATCAATATCCGAAACGTATTTCTCGTAATCTTCCATGACAGAGCGGGAAAGCTCTTGAAAATCCTTATCCTCGCTGACACCAGGATAGTAAATAAGTCTGTTGAGGATGTCAATGGCATTCTCGAAACGTTTGACGACCTCCGCTTTATCCTTGCGCCCTTCAGCGGCAAGAGCACGAAGCCAATCCTGACGAGCTGCTTCCAAGCGTTCTTGCAGAACTGCTGGATCAACACCGCCTTGTTTATCGTCAAGCGCAGCGAACGGATCAACAGACTTTGTAACGACCGATGTCGTATCCGTTGTTACCTTTGCTGTGTTTTTTGTGGTAGAAGCGCACGATGAAAAGATGAGTGCCGATACCAAGATCATGAGTGGCACAAGTGCGGTGAGAGAACCGCTAAAACTGTCTGCTCCCCTGTAACGATGGGTCATTCTGTCTCCTTTGTGAATAGAGTGAAGATACTGCGTAGTTAGATGAGCTTCGCATTATGAGGAGAAGTGACTAATGAATTCACCTTATTACACCAAAGTAGATCGTGAGGGGCTTCTCAATATCTGAAGAAGACTATCACGGTCTTGTGCAAGGAATATCCTTCGTCGCTCTCTTCCTGAAAAAACGTTGATATGGGGGCAGATGTACTTTTTATGCGGAGCCAAATTGTCTCCTCATAAAAACCAGAAATGTTTTCCACACCTGTTCCTTCAGGTAATTGAAGCAAATTTGGTGCCGAGAACAATACGGCACTAATAGACAACTTACCAACAATCAAAGGAGTTTCCCGAAAAAGCACAACACGCCATAATCACAATAAAAAGGTCACCTTTCAATAGCACTTTTATGTGAATTATGCCTCCTAAGTTATTAAACGGCAATTATCCCCATTATTACCCACAGTTAATTCATCTTCATAATGCGATCTAGTTTGAATTCAGTAACTTGAAACTCTCCACTAGCTCCATAGCGAACCAGCGGGAGTATCTCTAAAAACTAGTAGTGTGCAAAGTTGCACTGAAGCCTAAAAAAAAGGGCACACTTCCGTGTGCCCCTACAAATGCTCTGTACCGAAATGTGTGCGAGCCTTTTACTTCCCTACAACCATCTTCTTGATTTGCGGCTTCATGCCGGCGGCTTGGAATTCGTAGAAGTATGTGCCGCTTGAAAGGGTGGTCGCATCAATGGTCATTTCGTATCTGCCGCGCTTGAAGCTGAGGTTGTTGATCGGTCGCGACACTTCTCTGCCCGTCATATCCAAAATACGTAATGTGACGAGCACATCATCATCACCAATATCGAAAGGTATCTTTGTCGAGCCAATAGCAATGCTAAAAGGATTCGGATGATTCTGATCCGCAAAACTTGCTTTGGCTGTGCCGGAGCTAACGTGCGTATTACCACATGCCGAATCAATGACGATAACGCCGTCCGTCAAGATCGCCTGTACATCAACGCGAGTCGGATAGCTGAAATCCAAATGCGT
Source organism: Kapaibacterium sp. (SeqCode) (assembly GCA_046598695.1). Classification (GTDB taxonomy): domain Bacteria; phylum Bacteroidota; class Ignavibacteria; order Palsa-1295; family Palsa-1295; genus JBKJHR01. The sequence continues at coordinate 3,853 of JBKJHR010000210.1, read as the reverse complement.
GATGATCGTCTGTGCACCTGGCTTATCGGTGTCATGCGGACGGAATTTCAATCGCAAAAGCGAAACAGGATTATGCAAATGCGTCGTACTGCTTTGCATGCTATAAGTATATGTTCCGGGCGATGAAGTTGGCGGTGTATCAGTGAGCGTCCAATAATCCTTTGCAAGTGCTTCGGAAAGCGTTACTTGCTCAAGATTTACGACGGTTGCATCGTATGTGATCGTACCCGTTAAGTGATTCACGTTCAATGAATCCGGCACCATATTCGTCAAGCGAAGATATGGATAGACAATATCACCAACGCGAGCGGCTGAATTATCAAAACGAATATCGGTCTTGAACGCCTCACGGTCACGAGCGAGAAGTTCGTAGGTTACCGTCGAGCTATCATCAAGCGTAAAGACGAGCGTTGCCGTTCTATCACCGGCTTGTAAAGCTGTTGTTGCTTTGAAGGTCACATCAAGTTTGAGAGAGCTATCTTCTTCAACGTTGAATACTTGTGCAATTGTAGGAGTAAAATCAAGTTTGTTCGTCCCGATAACTTCCACTTTCGTCGTTGTGAAATTCCAATTACCGATGTTATGGAGAATGAACGTACGTGTCAATGAAGTGGTATAGAGCACATCACCAAAATCAAGCACAGTATCCGGGGTGAACTGTGCAATAGGGTTCGCTCCAGTACCAAGAAGAACTGTTGTATCCGTTGTTGCACCGCCGCCCTCGCTGATGAGAAGAGCTTTTACCTGTCCAAGTACAGTTGGTGTAAAGGTAACATCAACAGGAAATTGTCTATTGGGCAAATTCGGTAGAACGGTGATCTTGCCAAGCGGTTTTGCTTTGAACTCAGTCCCCGTTTGCTTCAACCAAACCTTATCCGCAGTCAATGTATCCTGCGAAGTATTGATAAGATACGCAGATGCTGATGCGAAGCTTCCGTTGCCAAGACGTACTTTCCCAAGATCAAGTGTATCTTCGCCAAGAACAAGATTAGGCGATTCATCCAAGCCGATAAGTTTTACAACAGCTTCCGAACTATCATCAAGCAAAAAGACAAGATCAGCAGTATGGAACACGCTTGTGGTGTTCGGCTGGAACGTCACATCGTAGATGCCGATAGCATTTGATGTATCGGGTGATTCGATAAGGAGCTTTGTACTATCAACACCCCCACCGCCACTGACTTTATGGAAATCAAATTCGTTATACGTGTTATTGCGAATAAAAACATTGATCACATTTAACTGCCAGTTACCGATGTTGATCGCTGTCAACTGCGGTACGTAGCTCACGAGTGTGTTGATCTTTGTTGCTGTCCAACGAAGGGTATCTTGATTAAAGTAGACTTTCGGAGCTGCGCCAATGCCACGAATTTGTATCGAATCGGTGCGGAAATCTCCGCCTGATGCTTTCAAGAAGCTGGAGAAATTTCCCGTCGTCGTCGGTGCGAACTTGATCGCAAGACCGATCGAATCCTTCGGCTTGACAGGGTTTAATGAACCTGCAATAGAAAATTCTGCCGATGGTGGTGTGATCTCGACTTTCGAGATATTCAATGTCAAGTTGGAGTTATTGCGGAAGAGTGCATCCTTGAGAGCACTTGTCTTCACACGTACTTTCCCAAAATCAACACCCGGAACACCGAACTGAACGAATTGCGATTCTTCGATCGCTTGCAGATCGAGGCAGTCGCTTGTATTATCGTCATAATAGACACAAAGCCGTGCACGGTGTGCCGCACCGGTTCGTGCGCCTGTTTGGAAGCGTACTTTGAAAATGACGGACGTACCTTCAGCCACAATAAACGGAAGCGCAGGTATGGGCGGTGTGCCATTGAGAAGTACCTCTACTACTTTGAAATCTGCGGCATCAGGACCAGTAATTTCATACTTGATCACCTTCAAGGCAAGATTACCCGAATCCGAGAGCGTAACGGCGAGTGTATCGGCGCTATCAGATTTTACAATACCAAAATCAGCAGGACAAGGGTTGAAGATCGCCTTTGCAATTGCGCCTTCGCCAAGCAAGAGCAATGAATCTTTCTGCCCACCAGAAGACGTAGCATAAAGCCATGCACGACTCACGCCTTGAACGGTAGGTCTGAATTCCACATATGAGGCTATAGTCGAATTTGAAGGTATCGTATAAATAGGATTTAACAATGTAAAATCCTTTGAGGGACGAATTTCATACTGAACTAATGTTAGGGATGAATTCTCCTTGTTTCGGATATGTGTAACTGTGTCTCTCGGAAAGCCACTAAGACGTACCTTTCCAAAATCAAAATAGACATCAGAATCAAAGAATTCAAATCTTGGTGAGAGTTCGTCACCTGAGAGCAGAATACTATCCTGTGTAAGGTCGTCATAATGTAGAACAAAATACACCTTGATATTCCCTTCAATACCCGTATTGGGGTTGAAAGTAATTGTAAACTTTCGCGTAGAATCAGGTGCGACAACAAAGTCCGTTTCGTTCGGTGTAAAATTGAATGCCAATTTACGAGGTCCGACTATCTCCGCCAAGACAACGTGCACGGGCCAATTCCCTTCATTCGTAAGCGTAGCATTCTGCGATGCTTTATCGCCACTATATACTGAGCCAAAGTTTAGTAACCGTGAATCAGGACGTACGTGTGGGATCGGTTCTGCTCCTTCACCAAAAAGATAAATAGAATCAGTTAATGATTTATCGTTACCAGTGATATTGAGTTTACCCTCATATTTGACCCTGCGTTTTGGCGCGAATTGTGTTGTTATTCTGCTATCGCTTCCTGGGCTAACGAGGCTTGGTAAGCTATTTGGAAATGAACGTGAGAACACAACATCAGGCAGACCTTTTGTGACAGAATATGCCGTCTTCGTTACTTGAAGTGTTGCATTTCCGGGATTTGAGCAGAGCGCATTCCTATCCGAAGCATACGCTGCACCAATACGGACTTTACCGAAATCTATCGTATCTGGTGTTATACCCAAAACTGGCTTTGCACCAAAACCCGTCAATAAGATCGAATCTTTGCGATTGCTTGCGTCGGCATTCTTGCAGATAATATACATATATGCACTGCAATCTCCCGCACGCGTTGGCGTGAAAGTGATCTTGAACTCATTTGCCTGTTCGTTCGGAAGGGTAAAGATCACATCGCGCTGTGAGAGATAGGTAAACATCCCTGGATCTTTACCACCGAAATACACGCTATCAACTTTTAACGGATCCTCGCCATAGCTTGCGATAGAATCCAAGAGCGTGCTCGGTTGACCGTAGGGCACATTACCGAAGTTCAGACTGAAAGATTTGACAGCAATACCAGCCGTCCAGCGGCTAAGGATCACTTTGAGCGAACCAGTCGCTTGAGGATAGTATGTATCGTTCGGAGCCTGTATCCACAAATTCAATTGCGACCCTGCAGCAAGTACTTTTGCGGAGTAATTATGATTGATAATATCTGCTGATGGCTCGATCGGAATGAATGCCTTCTTCGGGAGTCCGGGTGTTGTTGTGTAATAGAGTCCAAATTCGTAAGGCTGCCCACCATAAACGTATGGAGGGGATGTGCGCAGAGGTAATGGTAAATTCCAACCTGGAAATTTGTACACATATCCTGCATCGAAGAGTGCATTGCCCGTAAGCTCATTAAATACTCCAGAGACACGAAACATAACCTCTGTTCCGGCAGGAGGGGTAAATGCGGGTTTTGTCGCAACACCGGGGGATTTTTTATTCGCCTGAACGATAACCGTATCACGGGGCGTAGGGATACGCCAACCTGCCGCGACAGCCTGCGATGCCACAAAAAGCACTATAAAAACAAAGAGAGACGAAAACGAGCGAAACTTCATACCGAGATAACGAGAT